>NZ_JBIWAL010000026.1:0-14075 GCF_044760045.1 Pseudomonas sp. NPDC098747
GGCCACTACGAGCTGTTCATCCTCACGACCATGACCCAGAACAACAAATTCACCACCGGCCGAGTTTACGAGCACGTGCTGCGCAAAGAGCGTCGTGGTGACTACCTGGGTGCAACCATCCAGGTGATTCCGCACATCACCGACGAAATCAAGCGCCGCATCATCAAGGGTGCAGGCGATGCTGACGTGGCGATGGTCGAAATCGGTGGCACCGTCGGTGACATCGAGTCGCAACCGTTCCTCGAAGCCATCCGTCAGCTGCGATTCGAAGTCGGCGCCAAGCGCGCGATGCTGATGCACCTGACGCTGGTGCCGTACATCGCCACCGCCGGCGAAACCAAAACCAAGCCAACCCAGCACTCGGTCAAGGAACTGCGTTCCATCGGCCTGCAGCCTGACGTACTGGTTTGCCGCTCCGATCACCCGATCGACATCTCGTCGCGTCGCAAGATCGCGCAATTCACCAACGTTGAAGAGCGTGCGGTTATCGCTCTGGAAGACGCCGACACCATCTACAAGATCCCGGGCATTCTGCATTCGCAGGGTCTGGACGATTTCGTCGTAGAGCGTTTCGGTCTGCAATGCGGCGGTGCCGATCTGTCCGAGTGGGAAGCTGTGGTTGACGCCAAGCTGAACCCGGAACACGAAGTCACCATCGCCATGGTTGGCAAGTACATGGAACTGCTGGACGCCTACAAGTCGCTGATCGAAGCGATGAGCCATGCGGGCATCAGCAACCGTACCAAGGTCAACCTGCGCTACATCGATTCCGAAGACATCGAAAACCAGGGTACTGCTCTGCTTGAAGGCGTTGACGCCATCCTCGTACCGGGCGGCTTCGGTCTGCGTGGCGTGGAAGGCAAGATCACTGCCGTTCAGTACGCTCGCGAAAACAAGGTTCCGTACCTGGGCATCTGCCTGGGCATGCAAGTGGCGGTCATCGAGTTCGCTCGTAACGTCATGGGCTGGAAAGACGCCAACTCCACCGAGTTCGACCGCGCCAGCGGCCACCCGGTTGTCGGCCTGATCACCGAGTGGGAAGACGCCACCGGTGCCGTTGAAGTGCGTACCGAAACCTCCGATCTGGGCGGCACCATGCGCCTCGGCGCTCAGGAATGCCTGCTCGAAGCCGGCTCCAAAGTGCACGATTGCTACGGCAAGGACGTGATCGTCGAGCGTCACCGTCACCGTTACGAAGTGAACAACAACCTGCTGCCGCAAATCATCGAGGCCGGCCTGAAGATTTCCGGTCGCTCCGCCGATGCAGCCCTGGTTGAAGTGGTTGAAGCAACGGATCATCCATGGTTCGTCGCTTGCCAGTTCCACCCTGAGTTCACCTCGACACCACGTGATGGCCATCCGCTGTTCAGCGGCTTCGTCAAAGCAGCGTTGGCTCAACACCAGAAGAAGGCGTAACCCGATGGCACAGAAGATCATCCGCGTCGGCGACATCGAGATTGCCAACGACAAACCCATGGTGCTGTTCGGCGGCATGAACGTGCTGGAAAGCCGTGACATGGCCATGCAGGTTTGCGAAGAGTATGTGAAGGTCACCGAAAAGCTCGGTATCCCTTACGTGTTCAAGGCCAGTTTCGACAAGGCCAACCGTTCTTCTGTGACCTCGTATCGCGGTCCTGGCCTGGAAGAGGGCATGCGCATCTTCCAGGACATCAAGCAGGCTTTTGGCGTGCCGATCATCACCGACGTCCACGAGCCTGAACAGGCCGCGGTCGTCGCCGAGATCTGCGACATCATCCAGCTGCCGGCCTTCCTGTCGCGCCAGACCGATCTGGTCGTGGCGATGGCCAAGACCAACGCGATCATCAACATCAAGAAAGCCCAGTTCCTCGCCCCTCAGGAAATGAAACACATCCTGAACAAGTGCGTTGAAGCGGGTAATGATCAATTGATCCTCTGCGAGCGTGGTTCGAGCTTCGGCTACAACAACCTCGTGGTCGACATGCTCGGCTTCGGCATCATGAAGCAGTTCGAGTATCCGGTATTCTTCGACGTGACCCATTCGCTGCAAATGCCTGGCGGTCGTTCCGACTCCGCTGGCGGTCGCCGCGCACAGGTTCTGGATCTGGCCAAGGCCGGCATGAGCCAGGGTTTGGCAGGTTTGTTCCTCGAAGCTCACCCGGACCCGGACAACGCCAAATGCGACGGCCCTTGCGCCTTGCGTCTGGACAAACTGGAGCCATTCCTGGCCCAGCTCAAAGCTTTGGACGAACTGGTTAAGAGTTTTCCGACGGTAGAAACCGCGTAAACCTCAATTCTCCGGTAAAGTACCGCACGATTTGTCGCTCATGCCCTCGGGCATGAGCGTTATCGTCTGCAAATCTGCCCGCTGCACCCCCCTTGCCGACGGTAAAAAGATTTCCTCTAGCTGCGTCGTTTTCGTCAACTTTGGAGTGTTTACAACAATGGCAAAAATCGTCGACATCAAAGGTCGTGAAGTTCTCGACTCCCGTGGCAATCCAGCCGTGGTAGCGGACGTGCTACTCGACAACGGCATCATCGGCAGCGCCTGCGCGCCGTCCGGTGCATCCACTGGCTCGCGTGAAGCACTCGAGCTGCGTGATGGCGACAAGAGCCGTTACCTGGGCAAGGGCGTGCTCAAAGCGGTAGCCAACATCAACGGTCCGATCCGCGATCTGTTGCTGGGCACCGACCCAAGCGACCAGAAAGCCCTCGATCACGCGATGATCAAGCTCGACGGTACCGAAAACAAAGCGACCCTGGGCGCCAACGCCATCCTCGCCGTGTCCCTGGCTGCGGCCAAGGCTGCTGCACAGGATCAGGACCTGCCGCTGTACGCGCACATCGCCAACCTGAACGGCACCCCGGGTGTTTACTCGATGCCGGTTCCGATGATGAACATCATCAACGGTGGCGAGCACGCCGATAACAACGTCGACATCCAGGAATTCATGGTTCAGCCGGTTGGCGCCAAGTCTTTCTCGGAAGGTCTGCGCATGGGCACCGAGATTTTCCATCACCTCAAAGCTGTGCTGAAGGCTCGTGGCCTGAGCACTGCGGTCGGTGACGAAGGTGGTTTCGCACCGAACCTGGCTTCCAACGAAGACGCTTTGAAAGTGATCTCCGAAGCTGTGGCCAACGCCGGTTACAAGCTGGGCACCGACGTGACCCTTGCACTGGACTGCGCAGCCAGCGAATTCTACGAAGATGGCAAGTACAACCTGTCCGGCGAAGGCCAGGTGTTCACTGCTGAAGGTTTCGCCGACTACCTCAAAGGTCTGACCGAGCGTTACCCGATCATCTCCATCGAAGACGGTCTGGACGAGTCCGACTGGGCTGGCTGGAAAATTCTCACCGACAAAGTCGGCGAGAAGGTTCAGCTGGTGGGCGACGATCTGTTCGTGACCAACACCAAGATCCTGAAAGAAGGCATCGATAAAAAGATCGCCAACTCGATCCTGATCAAGTTCAACCAGATCGGCACCCTGACCGAAACCCTGGAAGCCATCCAGATGGCCAAGGCTGCCGGTTACACCGCAGTGATCTCGCACCGTTCCGGCGAAACCGAAGATTCGACCATTGCCGACCTGGCTGTGGGCACTGCGGCTGGCCAGATCAAAACCGGTTCGCTGTGCCGTTCCGACCGCGTTTCCAAGTACAACCAACTGCTGCGTATCGAAGAGCAGTTGAATGGCAAAGCCAAGTACAACGGTCGTAGCGAGTTCCGCGGTTAAGCGGAAACTGATAAAAGGACAGCGGATTGTGTCGGAAAAGTCGTGACAGCGATGGATTTGCCACTAATCTGATGCCTTAACAGCACAAGCCTGGGTTTTCCAGGCTTCGTGCTATCAGACGCTGCAAAGTTTTGGCGTGGCTGTCTTTTTTCACTGGATACCTGATATTCGATGCGCAGTCCTTACTGGTTGTTTCTCGTTTTGCTCTTGCTGCTGGCCGGTTTGCAGTACCGCCTGTGGGTGGGCAATGGCAGTCTGGCGCAAGTCGCCGAGCTGAATCAGCAGATTGCTGATCAACATGCCGAGAACGAAGGTTTGCTGGAGCGCAACCGAGTGATGGACGCTGAAGTCAGCGAATTGAAGAAAGGCATGGAGACCGTTGAAGAGCGGGCTCGCCACGAGTTGGGCATGGTCAAGGACGGCGAAACCCTTTACCAGTTGGCCCAATGATCAATTCCCTGCCGGCCTTCTGGGCCGTGATTCCTGCTGCGGGCGTCGGTGCCCGAATGGCCGCGGACCGTCCCAAGCAATATCTGCAACTGGGCGGGCGCACAATTCTCGAACACAGCCTCGGCTGTTTCCTCGGTCATCCGAGCCTCAAGGGCCTGGTGGTCAGTCTTGCTGTCGATGATCCTTACTGGCCGAACCTGGCGTGCGTCAACGATCCGCGCATTCAGCGCGTTGAAGGCGCCGCCGAGCGTTCCGGTTCGGTGCTCAATGCCTTGCTGCATCTGCATGCGCAAGGTGCCGACGATGAGGACTGGGTGCTGGTGCACGATGCGGCACGGCCCAATCTGAGTCGCGATGATCTCGACAAATTACTCGATGCGCTGGCGGATGATCCGGTGGGCGGCTTGCTGGCGGTTCCTGCACGCGACACCCTGAAGCGAATCGACAAGCACGGTCGTGTGGTTGAAACCGTTGACCGCAGCGTGATCTGGCAGGCTTACACGCCGCAGATGTTCCGCCTCGGGGCACTGCATCGCGCGTTGGCGGACAGCCTGGTGGCGGATGCCATGATTACCGATGAAGCCTCGGCGATGGAGTGGGCGGGTCTGGCTCCCCGTTTGATCGAGGGCCGCGCCGATAACCTCAAGGTGACCCGGCCGGAAGATCTGGAGTGGTTGCGTCAGCGCTGGGCTAACCGCCGCTGAGTGCAGTGTTGTTTATCAGATTGCCTTCGCGAGCAAGCTCGCTCCCACATTGGATCTACGTCGCTCACAAATCTACTGTGGGAGCGAGCTTGCTCGCGAAGGCGGCAGCCCAGTCAGCCAAAATACAACTGTTACACCATCACTCTTTTCAAGTCCGATACTCCGGCCGTTCGGCCAATCCTTCCTTAAGAAAATCCACCAATTTGCGCACCTTCGGCGACAAATGCCTTTGCTGCGGATACAGCGCCCACACCGCCGTATTCGGTGGTTGATGCGCCTCCAGCAACGAGATCAACGCTCCACTGTGCAAGTGCTCCAGCACGTAGTAGTCGGGCAACTGACACAACCCGACCCCTTGCAAAGCCGCATCCAGCACCGCTTGCCCACTGTTGCAGCGCCAGTTTCCCTGCACTCGCTGGGAAAATTCCCGCCCGTTTTGCTCAAGCTGCCAGATGTCCGTGCTGCCGATCAGGCAATTGTGGCGAGCGAGTTCCGACAAGCTGTGTGGGCGACCGTACCTTTCCACGTAGGACGGTGACGCGCACAGATACATGCGCCGTGGCGCCAGACGCGTCGCGACTAGCCGTGAATCCTGTAAGCGTCCCAGCCGAATCGCCAGATCCAGCCCCTCATGCACCAGATCGAGTTGGCGATTGCTCAGCTCTATATCAATGCGCAGTTGCGGGTAGAGCCCCATGAACCGTGTTACCAGCGGCACGATAAATCGCTCGCCATAGGCAACAGCGCAAGTCATGCGCAACATGCCTTTGGGTTCGCTGGTCAGATCACCAACCGCGCGCAGGGCTTCTTCGCGTCCGTCCTGCAAGCGCTGGCAGTGTTGCAGGAATGTTTGCCCAGCTTCGGTCAGCGTCACTCGCCGGGTGCTGCGATAGAGCAGGCGCGTCTGTAAACGCTCTTCCAGCCGTACGATTTGTCGACTGATGTGCGAGGAAGAAACCCCAAGACGTTCAGCCGCAGCGGTGAATTGGCTGCATTCAGCAACGGCGACAAACTCGTCGATGCCTTCCCAGCGGTTTTCGGACATCGGGATTATCCCTATATGGCAATAATGTTTTGCTTTTGGCCGGATTATTCATCGTTAGGCCATGTATTACACTCCTTGTCTGCTTTTTTTATTTATTCGATTTACTGGAGAGTCAGCATGATCAAGTCGCGCGCCGCCGTTGCCTTCGAGGCCAAGAAGCCGCTGGAAATCGTAGAAGTCGATGTCGCCATGCCCAAGGCCGGTGAAGTATTGCTGCGCGTGGTGGCCTCCGGTGTTTGCCATACCGACGCCTACACCTTGTCCGGTGCTGACCCGGAAGGGATCTTCCCGTCGATCCTCGGCCACGAAGGTGGCGCCATCGTTGAGGCGATTGGCGAAGGCGTGACTTCGGTTGCTGTAGGCGATCACGTCATTCCGCTGTACACCCCGGAATGTGGCCAGTGCAAATTCTGTAAGTCGGGCAAGACCAACCTGTGTCAGGCAATTCGTGCGACCCAGGGTAAAGGTCTGATGCCGGACGGCACTTCGCGTTTTTCCTACAAGGGCGAAACGATTTTCCACTACATGGGTACTTCGACGTTCTCGGAATACACCGTGTTGCCGGAAATCTCTGTTGCCAAAATCGCTAAAGACGCACCGCTGGAAAAGGTCTGCCTGCTCGGTTGCGGTGTCACCACCGGTATCGGTGCAGTGCTCAACACTGCCAAGGTAAAACCAGGTGATACCGTGGCCATTTTCGGTCTGGGCGGCATCGGTTTGTCGGCAGTCATCGGTGCGGTGAAGGCCAAGGCCGCGCGCATCATCGCCATCGACATCAACCCGGCCAAGTTCGAAATCGCCAAGCAACTCGGCGCGACCGATTGCGTGAACCCAAAAGATTTCGATCGTCCGATCCAGGAAGTCATCGTCGACATGACCGATGGCGGCGTCGACTTTTCCTTCGAGTGCATTGGTAACGTGCAACTGATGCGCGCCGCCCTTGAGAGCTGCCATAAAGGCTGGGGCGAGTCGGTCATCATCGGCGTTGCCGGTGCCGGTCAGGAAATCGCTACCCGTCCGTTCCAGTTGGTCACCGGTCGCGTCTGGCGCGGTTCGGCATTCGGCGGCGTCCGTGGCCGCAGCGAATTGCCAAGCTACGTCGACATGGCCCAGAGCGGTGAAATTCCGCTGGATACTTTCATCACCCACACCATGGGCCTGGAAGATATCAACAAGGCGTTCGACCTGATGCACGAAGGCAAGAGCATTCGTACCGTCATTCATTTCTGATCAATCGTGATGTCATGGCTACAAGTCTTGAAGGCTTGTGGCCGTGACCGCGTAGGAGTCTTTACATGAGCCTGGAAAACATTTCCTGTCAGAAAAGTTTCGGCGGTTGGCACAAACGCTATCGCCACCGTTCCGATGTGCTGGGTTGCGACATGGTGTTCGCCGTGTACCTGCCACCGCAGGCGGAGCAGGGCGGCAAGCTGCCGGTGTTGTACTGGCTGTCGGGGCTGACCTGTACCGATGAGAACTTCATGCACAAGGCCGGCGCGCTGCGCATGGCTGCGGAACTCGGTTTGATCATCGTGGCACCGGACACCAGCCCGCGCGGCCCCGATGTGCCAGGCGATCCGGATGGCGCGTGGGATTTCGGCCTCGGCGCCGGATTCTATTTGAATGCCACGCAGGAACCATGGTCGCGTCACTATCGGATGCATGACTATGTCGTGCAGGAATTGCCTTCACTGGTTGAAGCGCATTTCCCGGCGTCCGATAAGCGCAGTATCAGCGGCCACTCTATGGGCGGTCACGGTGCGTTGGTTTGTGCCTTGCGCAATCCGGGGCGTTATCAATCGGTGTCGGCATTTTCGCCGATCAACAACCCGATGGATTGCCCGTGGGGCCAGAAGGCATTTTCCCGTTATTTGGGCGAAGACCGTTCGAAGTGGAAAGAGTGGGATGCCTGTGCGCTGATCGCCGAGGCCAACGAGAAACTGCCGCTGCTGGTCGATCAGGGTGATCGCGATGACTTCCTCGCGACTCAGCTCAAACCCGAAGCGCTGCAACAAGCGGCAAAACAAGCGGGTCATCCGCTGACGCTGCGCCTGCAACCGGGCTACGACCACAGCTATTTCTTCATCTCAAGCTTTATAGACGACCACTTGCAGCATCACGCACAAGCCCTTCGGGGCTAATGCAGGTAGAATCACGCCCTGACAAAAATCGGGGCGTTTTTTTTATGCGTATTGGCCACGGCTATGATGTGCACCGTTTCGCTGAAGGCGATTTCATTACTCTGGGCGGCGTGCGCATTGCACACAGCTTCGGGCTGCTCGCTCATTCCGACGGTGACGTCCTGCTGCACGCCTTGAGCGATGCCTTGCTCGGCGCG
Source organism: Pseudomonas sp. NPDC098747 (assembly GCF_044760045.1). Taxonomy (NCBI): domain Bacteria; kingdom Pseudomonadati; phylum Pseudomonadota; class Gammaproteobacteria; order Pseudomonadales; family Pseudomonadaceae; genus Pseudomonas; species Pseudomonas sp. NPDC098747. Next base: position 8,251 of record NZ_JBIWAL010000026.1, read on the forward strand.
GCTGCGCTGGGGGATATCGGCAAACACTTCCCGGACACCGACCCGCAATTCAAAGGCGCCGACAGCCGCGCTTTGCTGCGTCATGTGGTCGCGCTGATCCACGCCAAGGGCTGGAAAGTCGGCAACGTCGATAACACCATCGTTGCCCAGGCGCCAAAAATGGCCCCACATATCGAATCGATGCGCGCACTGATCGCCGCGGATCTTCAAGTTGAGTTGGATCAAGTGAACGTGAAAGCTACCACCACCGAAAAGCTTGGCTTTGTCGGTCGCGAAGAAGGCATCGCTGTACACTCCGTTGCCTTGTTGCTGCGCGCATGAATGAACTGCAATTGCTCGGCCCACGGGCCTATGGCGAACCCCTCGGCACCGCAGTACTGAAAGCCATCGCTGAAGATTTTCAGGTGGATGAAGTGCTGGATATCCCGTTCAGTGGGGACGGCGAACACCTGTGGATCTGGGTGGAAAAACGTGGCCTGAACACCGAAGAAGCTGCGCGGCGTATCGCCAAGGCTGCCGGTGTGCCGCTGCGCACTGTCAGCTATGCCGGTCTCAAGGATCGTCAGGCGTTGACCCGTCAGTGGTTCAGTGTGCAACTGCCGGGCAAGGCGGATCCTGATCTGTCGGCGGCGGAAAACGACACGCTGAAGATCCTCAAAACCACTCGCCACAAGCGCAAGCTGCAACGCGGCGCGCATTCGGCGAATGGTTTCACGTTGCGCCTGACGCAGTTCGCCGGCGACAAAGCCGCGATTGAAGAGCGCCTGCAACTGATCGTCAAACAAGGCATTCCCAATTATTTCGGCGCCCAGCGTTTCGGCCATGACGGCGGCAACGTTGTCGACGCCCGTTCGTGGGCGGCGCGCAAGGCTCTGCCGGAGCAGCGTAATGTGCGTTCGCGCCTGCTGTCGACGGCGCGCAGTTTTCTGTTCAATCAGGTGTTGGCGGCGCGTGTGGCGGATGGCACCTGGCAGCGAGCGTTGGTTGGCGATCTGCTGGCGTTCACTGATAGCCGTAGCTTCTTTCCGGCCGGTGAAGCTGAATTGAGCGACCCGCGCCTGGCGATTCTCGATCTGCATCCGACAGGTCCCCAGTGGGGCGAAGGTGACTCCCCGGCCGCTGGCGCTGTCCATGATCTGGAGCAGGGGATTGCCGCGCGTGAAGCGGATCTGCGCGATTGGTTGATCAACGCCGGCATGAGTCAGGAACGTCGCATCCTGCGGCTGCCCATTGGCGAGTTGACGTGGCATTATCCCCAGCCTGACATTCTGCAACTGGAATTCGTCCTCCCGGCCGGATGCTTCGCCACTGTATTGGTGCGCGAGCTCGTTGATCTGGTGCCGGTGGGGCAGACGGACAGCCCATGCGTATTCTGATTTCTAACGACGATGGGGTAACCGCACCCGGTCTTGCCGCGCTTTATGCTGCGCTGGCGGATTACAGCGAGTGCGTGGTTATCGCCCCGGAGCAGGACAAAAGCGGCGCCAGCAGTTCGCTGACGCTCGACCGTCCGTTGCACCCGCAATACCTGGCCAACGGCTTCATCAGCCTCAACGGCACGCCAACCGATTGCGTACACCTGGGCCTGAATGGCTTGCTGGAACGCCAGCCGGACATGGTGGTTTCCGGGATCAATCTCGGCGCCAACCTTGGCGATGACGTGTTGTATTCGGGGACGGTGGCGGCCGCTCTTGAGGGACGTTTCCTCGAGCGACCATCGTTCGCCTTCTCGTTGGTCTCACGCCAGGTCGATAATCTTCCTACGGCAGCCTACTTTGCGCGCAAACTGGTCGAAGCCCACGCCGGGCTCGATCTGCCGCCGCGCACGGTGCTCAACGTGAACATTCCCAATCTGCCAATCGACCACATTCGCGGCATCCAGCTGACCCGACTGGGGCACCGTGCCCGGGCGGCAGCGCCGATGAAAGTGGTCGACCCGCGTGGCAAGGCCGGTTACTGGATTGCTGCCGCCGGAGATGTCGAAGATGGCGGCCCGGGCACCGACTTTCATGCGGTGATGCAGGGCTATGTTTCCATCACGCCGCTGCAACTCGATCGCACCTTCAACGATGCCTTCAGAAGTCTCGATGGCTGGCTGGAGGGACTGCGCTGATGGCTCGTGAACACGAAGACAGAATGCGCAGTGGCATCGGCATGACGTCCCAGCGCACGCGGGAGCGATTGATCCAGCGTCTATATGAAGAGGGCGTGTCGAACGCCAAGGTGCTGGAAGTCATCCGGCGCACGCCGCGTCACCTGTTCGTCGACGAAGCGTTGGCACATCGTGCTTATGAAGATACGGCGTTGCCGATCGGCCATAACCAGACCATCTCCCAGCCTTATATGGTGGCGCGCATGAGCGAGCTGCTGCTTGAGGCCGGTCCGCTGGACAAGGTGCTGGAGATCGGCACCGGTTCCGGTTACCAGACAGCCGTTTTGTCGCAATTGGTTGAGCGGGTGTTCTCGGTCGAGCGCATCAAGGTCTTGCAGGACCGGGCCAAGGAACGTCTGGTCGAACTCAATCTGCGCAACGTGGTGTTCCGTTGGGGCGACGGTTGGGAAGGCTGGCCGGCGCTCGCACCGTACAACGGCATTATTGTCACCGCAGTGGCTACCGATGTGCCGCAAGCCTTGCTCGATCAACTGGCACCGGGCGGGCGATTGGTGATCCCGGTCGGTTCCGGAGAAGTGCAGCAATTGATGCTGATCGTGCGTGAAGAAAATGGCTTTTCCCGACACGTTTTAGGCGCCGTGCGTTTCGTGCCATTGCTCAATGGCCCACTGGCCTGAGCATTTATTCAACGGCGCTGAATTCCTTTCGCTGGCCTTGGTCTTACACGGGCAGCGATTGTTTAAACGCAGCAGATTGTCAGCTTGCAAACGTGTGCGTGAAGCGATTTCGCTTCATTAAAGGTAAAGCCGATTCGGCCCGTTATACTTGCGACACCTCATGCCGAAGTTCGGCATTCGAATTTTTCAGCCACCACAAAGGGAGCGGCGGGTGAGTCTCACTGTCATTGCGCAGCGTATGGGTAACACGAGCTTTCAGCGCCTGGTGACTGGCCTTGTCCTGAGCACCTTGCTGGTGGGTTGCTCCAGCACCAAATCGAGCAATGTCCGGGTGGTCGATCGCAACGGCGCGGTCGCACAACGTCCTACCGTGACGACCGGCCAATATGTAGTCCGTCCGGGCGATACGATGTTTTCCATCGCATTTCGCTACGGCTGGGACTACAAAGCCCTCGCGGCGCGGAACAATATTCCTACGCCGTATACGATCCATCCGGGTCAGACAATTCGCTTCGACGGGCGTACCGGTTCTACATCGACGGCCGTGGTGAGTAGCGCCAGTTCCTCGCCGTCATCGTCCAGCAAAACCACCGTAATCCGGCGCCAGGCAAATGGCACGACGACCACCACAACCCGCGGTTCTACCGGTGCAGCACCGTCCGTCGCCAACAAGCAAACCACTGCTCCATTGCCTCCAGCAGGCCCGGCCCCGACCGGCTGGGGATGGCCATCTAATGGCATTCTGATTGGTAAATTCTCTTCAAACGGTAGTTTGAATAAAGGAATTGATATCGCCGGGGATTTGGGACAGCCTGTTTTAGCTGCGTCTGATGGGACGGTGGTTTACGCCGGGAGTGGCTTAAGGGGCTACGGCGAATTAGTCATCATCAAACACAGCGAAACCTACGTCAGTGCTTACGGACATAACCGCAGGCTGTTGGTTCGGGAGGGGCAGCAGGTCAAAGTCGGACAGACAATTGCCGAAATGGGGTCAACGGGTACAGACCGGGTGAAGCTGCATTTTGAGATTCGCCGACAAGGTAAACCAGTAGATCCGCTGCAGTTCCTGCCAAGGCGTTGATTTGCAATCCAGCCTGTTCCGTCGCGTAGAGGGGACAGGCTCCAGCGTTGCCAAGGATAAAGGCGTCGCTTGAGCTTGGGGTCGAACTCACCAAAGGACTATAACAATGGCTCTCAGTAAAGAAGTGCCGGAGTTTGACATCGACGATGAGGTTCTCCTTATGGAGGCCGGCATCGATTCGGAATCTTCGATGTCGAATGATGAAGGGGCTGCTCCACCTTCCGTTCGTTCCAAATCCAAACAATCCGCCACACTCAAACAACATAAATACATCGATTACACTCGGGCACTTGATGCCACGCAGTTGTATCTCAACGAAATCGGCTTTTCCCCATTGCTCTCCCCTGAGGAAGAAGTTCATTTTGCGCGCTTGTCGCAAAGTGGCGATCCGGCCGGGCGCAAGCGCATGATTGAAAGTAACCTGCGACTGGTGGTGAAAATCGCTCGGCGTTACGTCAATCGGGGGCTGTCGTTGCTGGATCTGATTGAAGAGGGCAACCTCGGCTTGATCCGCGCGGTAGAAAAATTTGATCCCGAGCGAGGCTTCCGCTTCTCGACCTACGCGACCTGGTGGATTCGTCAGACCATCGAGCGCGCGATCATGAATCAGACCCGGACCATCCGGTTGCCGATCCATGTGGTCAAGGAGCTCAATGTGTACCTGCGGGCGGCACGGGAGCTGACGCAGAAACTCGACCACGAACCTTCACCCGAAGAAATCGCCAACCTGCTGGAAAAACCGGTAGGTGAGGTCAAGCGCATGCTGGGCCTGAACGAACGGGTTTCTTCGGTCGACGTCTCGCTGGGTCCGGATTCGGATAAAACCCTGCTGGACACGCTTACCGATGATCGTCCGACCGATCCATGCGAACTGCTGCAGGACGACGACCTGTCACAGAGCATCGATCAATGGCTGTCGGAGCTGACCGACAAGCAGCGCGAGGTGGTCATCCGCCGCTTCGGCCTGCGCGGCCACGAGAGCAGCACGCTGGAAGATGTAGGCCTGGAGATCGGCCTGACCCGGGAACGGGTGAGACAGATCCAGGTAGAAGGCCTCAAGCGCCTGCGGGAAATTCTCGAGAAGAATGGGCTGTCGAGCGAGTCGCTGTTTCAGTAAGCGTTTCAACCGTTAACCCGCATTAAGCCCCGACTGGTTCGGGGTTTTTTGTTGCTCAAATAAAGGCACTGATTCCCTACAGAAGACATCGGTCGAGATTTGTAGTCTAGCTCTGTAAGCCTTTGCTTACTGTTTCGTAAGCGTTCGTAATTTTTACACTGCGGCAGACGTCTATTTCTGCCACTGACTGTTTTTAACCGATTGATTTATATGTTTATTTTTTATTTTGAAACGCTTGTGAAAGACCGTTTAAGCGTCCAGGACCGGTTGCTCTTGCCGGAGAATTCTCTAGTATCTGGGTTGTGTCGACGGACAGACACGCCCTTCAAGGAAGAGGGGAACGGACATCGCAGGATGCGATTCATCAGGACGATGAAAAGGAACACAGGGAATAGGGAAAAAATGTGGGCGGGTCAAACCGCCCCTTTTTTTGCCTGTAAAAAAGCAATACCCACAAAAGCAAAAAGGCCCGCAAAGGGCCTTTTTATCGAGCGCGTGACAGATCAGCGTTCGAGGTCTTTCAATTTGCTGCCTACCGACTTGTTGATCACGCGGTCGAATTCCTCGGCGTTGGGCATCGAGTCCTTCTTCTCGGTGATGTTCGGCCAGATCTCCGCCAACTCAACGTTCAGTTGAATGAACTCCTGCATATCCTCCGGAACTTCGTCCTCGGAGAAAATGGCTACGGCCGGGCATTCTGGTTCGCACAGGGCGCAGTCGATGCACTCATCCGGGTGAATCACCAGGAAGTTCGGGCCTTCGTAAAAGCAGTCCACCTGTGATACTTCTACGGAGTCTTTTTACTTGAAGTTTATGCATTTGTTTTTGAGTATGATT
>NZ_JBIWAL010000026.1:14085-39223 GCF_044760045.1 Pseudomonas sp. NPDC098747
ATGCAGTTGTCGGTGACGACGAAGGTCATTTCTAGTTCTCTCCTCAGGCGGCGGCAGCGTTGCCCCTTCACGGTTGGGGTCGCCAGGTTCGGGAGCGATGTCTGCTGGCCAGGCTATTAGCCAGCAGCATCCCAAACCGCGCGAGATTCTAACAGCTTGAAGCCGTTTGCGTTATATCCGGTTCTTCAGTGCTTATATCCGGTTCTTCAGGGCATAGAGCATTTCCAGAGCACGACGTGGAGTCATGTCGTCGATGTCCAGTTTAGCCAGCTCATCTAGCACCGGGTGCGGCAGACTGGCGAACATATCGCTCTGTTGCGGCGCTGCGGGTTTCCCCTTGACCGGTTTTGGCGCTTCGTGGGGCAGAGCGGTGTCTTCCAGGCGACTCAAATGCTCCCGTGCCCGCACGATCACCTCGCTCGGTACGCCCGCCAGTTGCGCGACCGCCAGGCCGTAGCTCTGACTTGCAGGCCCCGGCAGCACATGGTGCAGGAACACGATGCGCTCGTTGTGCTCGGTAGCATTGAGGTGGACGTTGGCCACCAGCGGCTCGGCTTCCGGCAACACGGTCAGTTCGAAATAGTGCGTGGCAAACAGCGTATAAGCTCGCAGATGCGCCAAACGCTCGGCCGCAGCCCAGGCCAGTGACAGACCGTCGAAGGTGCTGGTACCGCGTCCTACTTCGTCCATCAGCACCAGACTGCGCTCGGTGGCGTTGTGCAGGATGTTGGCGGTTTCGCTCATTTCCACCATGAAGGTCGAGCGGCCACCGGCCAGGTCATCGCTGGAGCCGATTCGGGTGAAGATCCGGTCAACCAGCGACAATTCGCAACTGGCCGCCGGTACGAAGCTGCCGATGTGCGCCAACAACACGATCAAAGCGGTTTGACGCATGTAGGTGGATTTACCGCCCATGTTCGGGCCGGTGATCACCAGCATCCGGGTGTTGTCATCCAGGCTCAGGTCATTGGCCACGAACGGCGTGGTCAGGACTTGCTCGACCACCGGGTGACGACCCTGGGTGATGCGCATGCACGGCTCGCTGACGAAACGCGGGCAGTTCAGATCCAGATTCAGTGCGCGTTCGGCGAGGTTGCTCAGCACGTCCAGCTCGGCCAGTGCGCCGGCGGTGTCCTGCAATGGCGGCAACTGACTGATCAAGTCTTCGAGCAGCGCTTCGTAGAGCATCTTTTCGCGAGCGAGGGCGCGGCTCTTGGCCGACAGCGCCTTGTCTTCGAACGCTTTCAGTTCTGGCGTGATGAAACGCTCGGCGCCTTTGAGCGTCTGGCGACGGATGTAATCCGCCGGTGCCGATTCGGCCTGCTTGCTCGGCAGTTCGATGAAGTAGCCGTGAATACGGTTGTAGCCGACTTTCAGGTGGGACAGCCCGGTGCGGGCCTTTTCCCGTGCTTCCAGATCGATCAGGAACTGGCCGGCGTTTTCGCTCAGCGATTGCAACTCGTCGAGTTCGCTGTCGTAACCGGTCTTCAACACGCCGCCGTCACGGATCACGGCAGGCGGGTTGTCGATAATGGCTTTTTCCAGCAGTGCCGCCAGTTCTGGGTAAGTGCTGGTGGTAGTCGCCAGATTTTGCAGGTGTGGCGCTTCCAGATCGGTCATCGCTACTTGCAGTTCAGGCAGCGCACCGAGGGCATCACGCAGGCGCGCAAGGTCGCGCGGACGCGCATTGCGCAGGCCGATTCGCGCGAGAATCCGCTCGATGTCGCCGATTTCCTTGAGCTGCGGTTGCAGTTTTTCGAAACGATAACGGTCGAGCAGGCAAGTGATCGAGGTCTGGCGCGCCAGCAGCACGGTCAGATCACGCAGCGGACGGTTCAGCCAGCGGGTCAGCAAACGGCTGCCCATGGCGGTCTGGCAGCGATCGACCACCGATTGCAAGGTGTTGTCGCGGCCACCGGCCAGGTTGGTGTCGAGTTCCAGATTACGCCGGCTCGCGCCGTCGAGCACCACAGTGTCATCGAGACGTTCGTGGCGTAGGCTACGCAGGTGGGGCAGGGCAGTGCGCTGGGTTTCCTTGGCGTAGGCCAGCAGACAACCGGCAGCGCCGATGGCCAGTGTCAGGTTTTCACAACCGAAGCCTTTCAGGTCCTGGGTGGAAAATTGCTGGCAGAGACTTTTCAGCGCCGAGTCACGCTCGAAATCCCACGGCGCACGACGACGCACGCCACGGCGTTTTTCCGCCGGCAGATCCCTCGGCCAGTCATCCGGGATCATCAGTTCCACCGGGTTGACCCGCTCCAGCTCCGCCAGCAAGTTCTCCCAACCTTTGATTTCCAGCACGGTGAAGTTGCCGCTGGTGATGTCCAGCACCGCCAGACCGAACAGGCGCTCGTCGCCCAACACAGCAGCGATCAGGTTGTCGCGGCGCTCATCGAGCAGCGCCTCGTCGCTGACCGTGCCCGGCGTGATGATCCGCACCACCTGACGATCTACCGGCCCTTTGCTGGTGGCCGGATCGCCGACCTGCTCGCAGATCACCACCGACTCGCCAAGCTTGACCAGTTTCGCCAGGTAACCTTCCGCCGCGTGGTAAGGAATCCCACACATCGGGATCGCCTGTCCCGCCGATTGCCCGCGCGCAGTCAGAGTGATGTCGAGCAGCTTGGAGGCCTTCTTCGCGTCTTCATAGAAGATCTCGTAGAAGTCGCCCATGCGGTAGAACATCAGCTGATCCGGGTGCTGATTCTTCAGGCGCCAGTATTGCTGCATCATCGGGGTGTGGGAGGACAGATCGGAGACGGCTTTATTCATCGGATTGTCAGGCAACTCGTTAAAAGATGTAGGGCAAAAGCGGGGACGACGGCCGGGCTTTTCCGCGATGGGCGCAAGGTTACCATGGGGAGTCTGCTCGACGCAGGCATCGCGGGCCGCTGTGCATTTCCTTCGTCGAAAAGACGCTATATGCATTGATTATGCAAATCAGCATTTGTCTTCGCGAAAAACTTCAAGCACTATGCGCGTTATGCAAAAACGCAACGTATCCTCCGTCTTAAGAGCACTGCTCGATCAGCACGGGATCTCCCCCACGGAGCTCCACCGTCGCACCGGCGTGCCTCAATCCACTCTCTCGCGGATTCTCAGCGGGAAGATCGTCGATCCCTCGGATAAACATATTTCAAAGATCGCCGAGTACTTCGCCGTGAGCACCGATCAGTTGCGCGGGCGCGCGGATGTCGCGCCGTCGGCGGGTGCCGGGCGCGATGACGTACACGCAGAACTCAAGGACATAATGCTGTGGGACGACGACACACCTGTCGATGACGATGAGGTGTCGGTGCCGTTTCTTCGCGAGGTTGAATTGGCAGCAGGATCAGGAAGATTCGTCATCGAAGAGAGCGAACGCTCTAGCCTGCGCTTCGGCAAGCGCAGCCTGCGCCATAACGGTGTGCAGTTCGACCAGGCCAAATGCGTGACCGTGCGTGGCAACAGCATGTTGCCGGTACTGCGTGACGGCGCAACCGTTGGTGTCAACGCGGGCAAGTGCGGCATCGGCGACATCATTGATGGTGATTTGTACGCGATCAACCACAACGGCCAGTTGCGGGTGAAGCAGCTCTATCGCTTGCCGACCGGCATTCGCCTGCGCAGCTTCAATCGTGACGAGCATCCGGACGAGGACTACAGCTTCCAGGAAATCCAGGAGGAGCAAATCGTCATCCTCGGTCACGTCTTCTGGTGGGGCATGTACGCCCGGTAATCACAACGCTTTAAGATGAAACCCGCCATCGGCGGGTTTTTTTTCGCCCGTCAAAAACCCTCGGAACCTTGATCTATGCGGCTTTCATGCGTGAGCGCATTTCTTTTGCGCAAATAAATGCATTTATGCATTGACTGTATATGCATCCATGCATATTATTGCCACCAAGCCGCTCGACAAAGCGGCTGGAAACGAAAGCTCTTTAGTTCCACGAGAACAGGCAGCGATGAACCGGCCTTAACGGTTCAGAGGGTTGGCAACTGACCCGGGTGTGCAGCGTAAAGCACCAGAAGCAGTTATCCGGCGGGCAGGGACCGCGGTCGGAAAAACAATTTGAATGGACTCGTACCGCGCCAGTAGCGCCGAAAAGTCAGCTTCCTTTTTGAATACAGGATTTAAAGGAAGGCGAAGGAGCGCATTACTGAAAAGCCCGGCCTCAGCGTCGGGCTTTTTGGAATGCCTACCTAAAGAGAAACCGCTTGAACCCAACACACACCATTCATCAATCACCCTCGGGAGGCGTGACATGACAAGCGAGCAACAAGCGCTGGCAGAAATGCCGATCTGGCTGGTCATCCTCCTCGCCGTAGTGGGCGGGGTGTCCGGCGAAATGTGGCGCGCCGACAAAGAGGGTGCCCGTGGCTGGTCACTGCTGCGGCGCCTGGCCCTGCGCTCCGGCGCCTGCATGATCTGCGGCGTGTCGGCGATCATGCTGCTGTACGCCGCAGGATTGTCGATCTGGGCCGCCGGCGCGTTTGGCTGCCTGACGGCAATGGCCGGCGCCGATGTGGCCATCGGTCTCTACGAACGCTGGGCCGCCAAGCGCATCGGCGTCTGCGAAGTTCCGCCGCGCGACCAGCCTTAACCCTGACTGTTTCTCCGTGCCGCCATTTTGGCGGCAGGGCTGCGCGTGGACGATTGAAAAGGAGGTCATGTATGCCCACACCGATCCAGCAGCCGTCGCAACTGTTTACAGCCATCGCGACGACGCTGCGTAACACCGCCGGGCTCAACCTCAATGTCGGCAATCACGATGACTTCACCGAACCCGGCGAACAGGCCTGGGTACTGATCGACATCGAACGTAATGCACCGGGAGAGCGCGCCGCCAACGGGCGCATTGCCCATGTGTTGACGTTGTCATTGCAAGTCATCCCGGCGCTCTCCGCGACTGCTTTTGCAGCGTGCGATCTGATTGCCGTGTTGAAAAACCTGATCACCGACAACCGCTGGAACTTGCCCTGCGATCAATGCGATCTGCCGATGAATATCGATGGCTTGCCGTCATTGCTCATCCGCGCCGAGCAGCAATACAAAACCTGGAAGTTGTCATTCAACCAGACCCTGTACCTCGGTCCGACCTTGCTTGACGACCCGCTGGGCATCCCGAAATTCGCCCGCACCTGGGAAGTCAGCAACATCGACGATCCCGACCAATACACCTCGCTGGAGGCCTGACCGATGTTTGACGCATTACTGCGCATGCAACTCGGCCCGATCATCGAACGGCTGGCCGAGATGGAGGCGGAGATCGAAGACCTGCACCGACGCGCCGAGAGTTTCTGTCGTATCGGCATCTGCCAGTCAGTCGACGCCGCAAGCAACACCTGCAAGGTCAGCCACGGCGGTTTGCTCACGCCATCGATCAAGTTCTTCAACCCCAGCGCTGGCGCTCAAAGCGAATCGCGAATACCGACGGTGGGCGAGCAGTGCCTGCTGTTCAATTACGGCAGCGGTGAAAGCGGTGCGCAAAGCGTGGCGTTGTTCGGCTTGAACAGTGATCGATTTCCGCCCACCTCGACCGTGCCGACGCTGACGCGCCGCGTACATCAGGACGGCAGCGAAAGCGCTTATGACGACGCCACACACACACTGAATTGGCTTAACGGTCCGGCGGCGTTCAACGGGTCTCGCGAATCGCTTGAACTGAGCATCGGCCCGGCGCGACTGACGCTGACCCCGCAGGTGATCAGCCTGCAACTGGGCGCCGTCGGCCTGACCATCGACGCTTCGGGCGTCCACTTCACCGGCCCGTTGGTGGATCACCAGGGCCGCGTCATCAGCCCCTGATTCAAGAGCTTCCCATGATCGGAATCGATAGAGACAGCGGGGCCACGGTCGACGACTGGCTGCAGTTTGTGCAGCGCGCGACCCGAGCCCTGACCACGCCGCTGGGCACCCGGCAAAAAAGGCCTCTTTATGGCTCGCTGATCCCCACGTTGCTGGGGCAGAACCTCGGTGATGATGTGCTGCTCCTGGCCCAGAGCCACGCGGCGCAAGCGTTCTACAACAAGCAAAACGGCATCGATGATTTTCAGCCGCAGGTCATTGTCGCCAGCCGTCAGGGCGCTGGTCTGCTGCTGCGTTTCGCCGGCACCTGGAAAAACCGTCAACAGACATTCGAGGTCGTGACATGAGCATGTTGATCCCCGGCCAGAACCAATTGGCCGAACCTTCGCTGATCACCGTCGAAGCCTTCGAAGATTTGCTCACGGAGTTCAAGACCTTCGTCGTCGAATACGTCGGCGCACGAGCGCCGGACAGTGCAGCGAAACTTAAAACCAGTCTGGAAAACGAAAGCGAATTGTTGACGCTGGCGCTTGAAGCATTTTGCGTCCGGCTGCAAACCCACGAGCGCAAATACAACGCCCGCATCAAGCAGATGCTGGCGTGGTGGGCGACTGGCAGCAACCTCGATGCACGCCTGGCCGATATGGGTCTGGAACGGCAGTTGCTCGATCCGGGTGATCCGGCAGCCTTCCCACCGGTGCCGGCGATTTATGAAAGCGACGACGATGCGCGACTGCGTTATTACCTCGCGCCCCATGCCCCGGCGGCAGGTTCGCGGATGCAGTATCGCCGCGAAGTGTTCACCCTCGGCGAGCGGCCGACGGTGAAAGTCGAGTCGACCGATGCGGGTGTGGTGAACGTCACTTACACCTTCAATCCAGACGGCCTCGCCGCACAGGTCAAGGATGGCAACGGCCGTCGCACAGCGCCTGGCGAAGTGCAGGTCACTGTGCTTTCCCGCAACGGTGACGGCACACCCCCCGAGGCATTGCTCGATGGCGTTCGGCAGCACTTCGCCCGGCCGGATGTACGACCTGAAACCGACCTGGTCACGGTCAAGGCTGCGGCCATTCAGCGCTACAAGATCCGTGTCGTCGCCAAGATCAATTCCGGCCCGGATTCGGGCCTGACCCAAGTCGCCGCGCAGCAACAATTGCGGGCATACGCCGACAGCTGTCATCGCCTCGAGGGTCGGGTCGACCCGAGCTGGATCGACTACACGCTGCACAGTGCCGGCGCCGTGCAATTGCAGATTCTTGAACCAGTGGATTCGATCATCACCAGCGCGTTTGAAGCGCCTTACTGCACGGCGGTCGAAGTCGAGGTGTTGACAATATGAGTGATCAAATTCAGCGCCCGACGCTGTTGCCGGCCAACAGTTCGGCACTGGAGCGAGGGCTGGATCTGGGCTTCGGCGGACTGCTTGATCGCATCGCGCCGCCGTTTCCCGAACTGATGAACCCGAGCGAAACCCCCGTCGCGTTTCTGCCTTATCTCGCAGCGGATCGCGGCGTCGCCGAATGGAGCACCGCCGCCCCGGAAGCGGAAAAACGCCTGACCGTCGAACTCGCCTGGCCCACCGCGCGTCAGGCCGGCACCCGCAAGGCGCTGGAGAACGCCGCCAAGGGTTTGCAGCTGCGCCCGGAAATCCGCGCCTGGTACGAACAGACACCACCCGGCGAACCCTACAGCTTCACGGTCCGAGCCTTCAGCGACCAACCCTACAGCGCAGAAATCGACGCCCGTCTCGACCGACGTCTGGCGGATGCCAAGAGCGAACGGGACAGTCTGTCGGTGACGGTCGGACTGAGCGCATTCGGCAGCCATTACATCGGCGCCGTGACGTTCTGCGGTGAGCTGACCACGGTTTATCCGGTGTTCATTGAAGGGCTTGAAACGTCCGGCGAGGCGTTCATGGCTGCTGGCATGTACACCGTCGAAACATCCACTATTTATCCCCAGGGGGCCTGAATGGCTGACTATTACACCCTGCTCACCAACGCAGGGATTGCCTACGAAACGGCGTGCAAGGCCGCGGGCGTACCGATCAAGTTGACGCAGATTTCCGTCGGTGACGGCGGCGAGGGCGGGGTCTACAACCCGGCTGCAACCGCCACCGCGCTCAAACGCGAAGTCTGGCGCGGGCCGATTAACGCGCTGTTCCAGGACGAAAAGAATCCGAGCTGGCTGCTCGCTGAAGTGACCATTCCGCCGGATGTTGGCGGCTGGTATGTGCGGGAAGCGGGGTTGTGGACGGACACTGGCATTCTCTACGCCATCGTCAAATATCCGGAGTCGTTCAAGCCGATTCTGGCCAACTCGGGGTCGGGTAAAGAATTTTATATTCGTTCGATTTTCGAGACTAGTAACGCGTCGCTGGTGACGTTGTTGATTGATGATACCGTCGTCAAAGCTACGCGTGCCTGGGTCATGAGTTACCTCGCCGAAGAACTCGGAAAACTCGATGGCAAGCAATCGGTGCGCGTCGCTGCGACTGGCAACGTGGCGTTGAGCGGTGCGCAGCAGCTTGACGGTGTGGCGGTGGTTACCGGTGATCGTGTGTTGTTGCCGAACCAGACTTTGGCCAAGGACAACGGCCTGTGGGTTGTCGCCAACGGTAACTGGGTGCGGGCGACTGATGCCAACACCAGTGCCAAGGTGACGCCGGGCCTGACGGTCATGGTGGAGGAGGGCACGGCGAATGGAGATTCGCTGTGGCATCTGACAACCAATGCGCCGATCACCCTTGGCACTACCGCGCTGACCTTCAAGATGCTGGCAGGGCGAACGGGGATTGCCGCCGGTACTTACAAGAGTCTGACCGTTGATGAATATGGCCGGGCGACTGCGGGTGCAAATCCTGAGACGTTGGCTGGGTTTGGCATCAAGGATTCGTACACCAAGGCCGAAGTTGAGGCGCTGATTGCGAAGGCTTCGGCATTGCCAGTGGGCTCGATTGTCGCGTTTCCGGTTGACGCACCGCCACCGGGCTTTCTGGAGCTGGATAACAGCGTCAAGAGCAGCGCGACTTACCCGGACTTGAGCGCTTATCTGGGCGGCAAGTTTAATAAGGGTGATGAGGGTGTCGGGAATTTCCGACTGCCTGAGACGCGTGGGGAGTTTTTGCGTGGTTGGGGTCATGGGCGTAGCGTCGATGCAGGACGCGCAATCGGCAGCTCTCAGCTAGACAGCTTGCAGAACATTACTGGCGTCTTCGACGGCTATCTGGACATTACTTCGGCTAGTGGTGTTTTTGAGAGGTCGAATCTGAACACCGCTCCGCATCCGCTTAATCAGAAGGAGGCCTATCACGCCGTTACCTTCGATGCTTCCAGGGTAGCGCGTACTTCCGCTGAAACTCGCCCTCGCAACCTCGCCGTCATGTGGTGCATCAAAGCCTGGAACGCCCCGGTCAATCAGGGAAACATCGATATCGCGGCTTTGTCAGTTCTGGCGCAGCAAGCGACGGAGTTGAATCAAGGCACGGCAAAAGTTGCAACTCAAGCACAGACCGATGCAGGGGGGGACGATAAAACTTTCGTGACCCCGAAAAAGCTACGTTGGGGATTTACCATAAGCGTTTCCGGTGACATGAGCGGCAGCTACGTCATCTTTCCAAGCTGGCTCGGTGGTTTGATTCTTCAGTGGGGCATGACAACTTCAATTGCATCCGGAGCTAACTATGTCCAGGCCTTTCCGGTCGCTTTTCCATTGGTTAACCCTTCGGTCTTTACCACTTATCCCAATACGGCTACAGATGCTCCAGTAGGATCAACCTACATCGGGCAAATCAAGGGAATCAGCAAATCTAATGTGACCATTCGCAATGTGGGTCCAGCTGCCGCACAGTTTTATTACTTTGCAGTGGGTCGCTAACAAAATGGAGTGGCGAGGGTATTTATGAAATACGCAACATTTGATCAAAACGGGGCGCTGACGGGACGCTACGACTCAGACATTCATGCCGTCATTCCCAAACATGCGATAGCGCTCAGCGATGCAGTCTTTCTGGCGACCATTACGGATATAGATGGTGTTTGGCGGCTAATCGACGGCGAAGTGGTCAAATCGCCTTTTCCGGAGATTGAGCCGGACTATCCAGCTTTGTTTGCTGCCGAGCGTTTTCTACACGAAGCGTCCGGTATCTTCGTTGAGGCGCTGAAAATCGAAACAACCCGCGAAAGTCAGGCGCTGATCGCCAGCACAGGGCTCTCGGCCATCCTCGACCCTGATTATCGCTGCAACTTCAAGACGCTCAACGGTTTCGTCGAGATGGGGGCTGAGCAGATTATCGCCATCGCGAAGGCTGTCCGGGCACACGTCCAGGCCTGCTTTGATCGCGAACTGAATTTGCTTCAAGCCCTTGAAGCGGGAACCTATAAAGATGAAATGCTCGCTGTAGGTTGGCCGGTCTCGACGCCGCCCCCACCGACTACAGCGCATCAGTAAACGCCCCGCACCGTCGGGGCGTTTTCTTATCTGCCCCAAAACCCACAACACCCGCCAAGCCCCTCCCCGAGGGGCTTTCCCGTTTATGGAGAAACGAAAAATGGCAACCCGCCAAACCTACACCGTGCTCGTCCCATTCCCCACCGGGGGTGGTCACTGGTCGAGCATCGGTCAAGACCTTGATCTGCTCGATGTCGAGGCGAGTGCGCTGCACATCGCCGGCCGACTTGAACTGAAAACACCCTCCACTCAGGCCAATAAGGCCGCTGCCAAGAAGGCTGACTAAACATGGCTGAGGTTCTGAACTTCGAGCACAACGGCATTACCGTCAATGCCACTGAATCCCCCGAGGCCATGGGTGGCCTGGGTGACAACGTTATCGGTCTGGTCGGCACTGCGCCGAAGGCTGATCCGCTGATTCCGCGTAACGCCCCGTTCCGCATCAACAGCTTCACCACCCATGCGCTGCTCGATCCGACCGGTTCGGAAGAGGGCACGCTGTATCACGCCGTCTACCAGATCCTCAAAGTGGTCAAGGTGCCGGTGTATGTAGTGATCGTCGAGGCGGGTGCGACCCCGGCCGACACCGTCAACGCCGTGATCGGCGGCGTCGAGCCGGCGACCGGCCGCAAGCTGGGCCTTGCTGCGTTGGGCAGCGTCCCGGAAGACCTGACCATCATCGGCGCGCCGGGCTTCACCGGCACCAAAGCGGTGGCCAGCGAGTTCGCCTCGTTCGGCAAGCGCATCAAGGCCCGTGTGGTGCTGGACGGCAAAGACGCTTCGGTCGCTGACCAGGTTCTGTACAGCCAGGAACTCGGCGGCGCCGACCTCGGTTTCGACCGTTGCCTGGTGGTGCACAACATGCCCGCCGTTTACTCCAAAGCGGCGAAGAAAAACGTCTTCCTGTCGCCCTCCAGCCTGGCGATTGCCGCGCTGGCCAAGGTCAAGCAGTGGGAGAGCCCGGGCAACCAGGTGACCTACGCCGAAGACGTGTCGCGGGTCGTTGAATACAACATTCTCGACACATCCACCGAAGGCGATCTGCTCAACCGCTACGGCGTCAGCTACTACGCCCGCACCGTGCTTGGCGGCTTCTCGCTGCTGGGTAACCGCTCGATCACCGGCAAGTTCATCAGCTACGTCGGCCTCGAAGATGCGATCAGCCGCAAGTTGGTGAAAGCCGGCCAGAAAGCCATGGCCAAGAACCTCACCAAGTCCTTCATGGATCAGGAGGTCAAGCGCATCAACGACTGGCTGCAAACCCTGGTCGCCGACGAAACCATTCCCGGCGGCAGCGTCTATCTGCACCCGGAACTCAACAGCGTCGAGAAGTACAAGAACGGCACCTGGTACGTGGTCATCGACTACGGCCGCTACGCGCCGAACGAACACATGATTTATCAACTCAACGCCCGCGATGAAATCATCGAGCAGTTCCTGGAGGACGTTCTCTAATGTTTACCAACCGTAATCGCCAGGCCATCGCGGCCACTCTGCAAGGCCTGCCGCTGTCGGCGACCGTGGAGGAATTCACTCCGCCGAAGATCGAATTTGACATGGAAGAGATGCGCGGCGGGCGCTTCATCGTCGAGGAAATGGCCAAGGGCGGCAAAGCCCTCGGCGCCAAATTGACCCTGCAAGGCATGGGTACTGAAGTCATGCTTGCACTGGGTGTGAAGCTGGGTGACGACATCCTGCTGAACGTTCGTGAAGCCGGTCAGGATCAGGATGGCAACACTTGGTTCACCTACCACACCGTCGGCGGCAAGCTGAAATCCCTTGAGGAAACTGCGGTGAAAATGGGCGAAAAACCCAAGACCAATCTCGAGCTTTCCTGCCGCACCTACAACCGTCTGGAAAACGGCGTACCGGTGATCGACATCGACGTGCGCACCCAGAAGTTTGTGCTCAACGGCGTCGACATCCTCGGTGATGCGCGGCGTGCGGTGTTGATGCCGTAACCCCTGGCTGACAGGCAATCACAAAACCCTGTGGGAGCGAGCTTGCTCGCGAAGGCGTCACGTCAGTCAACATGAATGTTGAGGGGCAGACCGCTTTCGCGAGCAAGCTCGCTCCCACAAGGGAATCGCAACATCTTCAAGAATCCAAGGAATTCATTCATGTCGTGGATGCCACCCAAGCATGACCTGTTGTCGCCGATCACCGGTGATGACGGTTCGCAGATCGAATCGATCCAGCTCAAGCCGCTGTTCTACGCCGCGCAAAAAGAAGCGCTGGAGCGTGCCGGCGATGACGAAGACGATCAGTTCTTCGAACTGGCGCTGCTGGCCACCGGGCTCTCGGTCAAGGAACTCGACCAGCTCAAACGCCCGGACTTTGTAAGCATCGCCCAGTACGTGCATGAAATGTCGACCCGTCCGGCGTCGTATTTTCTCGATCAGGTCGAAGACGCGGAAAAGTCCGACGATCCCGATCAAATCCAACTGCTGCAACCGCTCGCGATCACCGGCCGCACCGTGACCTCGCTGAGCCTGGAAATGCCGGTGCTGCGCGCTACCAAAGTGATGAAGAAACTGAAAACGGCCAAGGAACGCGCCGAGTTCATCACCGCCCATTGCACCGGCCTGATGATCCCCGATCTGGCCCTGTTGAGCGTCCCGGACTGGACGCAATTGCAGGTGCGAATCGACGATTTTTTAAACCAGCCGGCGGCCTTCTTTCAGAGCGCGACATCGAAGTAATCCTCGATATCGTGCCGCTCATTTACCCGGTAAGTGAGGCGGAAATTCTGGAGTGGGACGCCGAAAAGGCATTGCGCCGCTACGACATCGCGATCACTCGCCTTGGCGTGAAACAGGAGTAGAGCGGCATGGCACAAGTCAATAATTCGCTCAAGTTTACTGAGATCAACCAGGATGGTTGGGCCTCGAGCATTGTCGTTAAGGCTGCGGACCTGGTATCGCCAATGGTATCCGGCCCGGTTGGGCAGCCTGCCATGACTGCGGGCCAGCCGAGTTCAGGGCTTGCTGGTGCGATCGACAGGCTGAACCTTGAATTGTCAGGCGCGACGGTCGAACTCCGGCAGTTGACGGCAGAGCAAGCTCGCCTGCGAGGCGTTCTGGTATCGATACACAGTGTGCTGGCCTCGCAGCGATCGTTGCAGCAGGCAATGAGTGACCGACAAGCACAGCCTGGTACCGCTGCAGTCGGCGGGGAACAGAAGCCGCTCGGCACCCCGGCAGGCGGAGTGAAGCAGCACTGGCTCAGCGCTGGGGTAGATGACTTTTCACCCTTCAAACCTCTTACCCCCGCAGTCAATCTCGATGCGGCGATGGCCAAGCTCCAGCAGGTGTCAGCTCTTGAGAGCGATCAACGCGGGGCGCACCAGATTGTTCTGGAGAAGATGGCCACTGAAGCAAAAGTGGCGGCCGGCGGAACCAAAGCAGCGGAACTGGCGGAGGTTGAATACGCCGGTGCCAGGGCCGGTATCGGCAACAACCGCCGAGATGCTGAAGGCAATGTCAACGAAAAAGCCAGGCGCGAAGACCTGGTGGAATTCACTCGGGACACGGCTGTTACAGCGACAGCTTTTAAAATGACGGCGCGAGACACGGCGGATCTGTTGATCGGCTTACGTACCTCAATGAGTCTTGATCGGCCGCAAACCCTCGACCTGGCTGACGCAACCAGTGTACTGACCAGCCGACTGAGCGTCTCGCCCGCTGACATCGGCTCGATACTCGGCAATTACGGCGCTTCGGCGAAGGGTGCCGGGATGCAGCCCGAGCAGGCCGCAGCATTTTCTGCTGCATTGATCCATGCCGGGGTAAACCGGGCTGATGCGGGCGTTGCGTTCGAAAAAATCACCACGACGCTGGCGCAGGGTGATCAAGCTTCAACCGATCAGAAAGCGGCGATGGTTCAGCTTGGGCTGAATCCGAAAAGCCTTGCCGCTGACATGCAAAGCAATGCTCCGGACACGATCCTCAAGGTTCTGAAAGCACTGAGCCAACAGTCCGCCGATCAACAGTCGAAGTTGGCGACGACCTTGTTTTCCGTCGATCAGCCGATTATCAAACTGCTGCAAAGCAGTGGTGACGTGCAGCGCGCGTTCGAACTGGTAAAAACTAAAAAAGACTACGCAACCTCGCAGAGACGCGGCGAACCAGGGGCGGTCGATCAGGCTGCGCTGATACAGGCGGATACGTCACAAGCGCGCCTGAACATCTTGAATGCTCAAAAGGAGCGGCTCTATACCTCCGCAGGCGCTGCCGTGTTGCCAGCCTTCGACTATCTGGTCGCAAAGGTGGGGCAGGCTGCCGATGATTTGAGTAACGTGGCAGAGGAAGCTCCGCAACTCACCAGTGCGTTGATCCTGAGCATTGCAGGCATGAAGGCCTTGAAGGCTCTGAGTGCGCTTGGGCCCCAAGTCAGTACATGGGTGGACACGACGCTTGCCAGCGTCAGATCCGGACTCGGCAGCTTCTCCGCAAGAGCTGGCGCCATGGGCACCGCAGTTCTAAACCGTGCCAGATTCATGGCCTCCGGTTCAGGCCGCAGCCTGATCAGCCGGGGAGCCCGTCTTGGCCGCGTTGCCGGGCCATTGGGCATGCCGTTGATGATGCTCGACGCCGGTATGAAAGTCGTCCAAGGCGTGGCCGAGGGTGATACAAAAAAAATTGCCGGTGGCTTGGGCACGGTGGCGGGCGGCTTGGCCGGTGGATATGCCGGCGCGAGCATTGGCGCTACGATCGGTACCTTCATTCTGCCCGGCATCGGTACCATGATTGGCGGTGCATTAGGCGGTGCCATCGGCAGTTTTTACGGCAGCCAGGCAGGCGAATCCCTGGGTGAAAAGCTAGCGACACCTGCGTCTGATCAACTTGCTCCTCCGGCAGAGGTCAGCGCCGGCCTGAGCAGTGTGCAGACGCAGAATCAGCTGAACCCTACGGTCACCTACGCACCTGCCTTTCACTTCAGTGGCGGCGACCTGACCAGCGCTGAAAAAGTCACTGCCATGGTCGCGCAAGTCATGCAGGCTCATTTCAGCACTGACTTTACGCCATTGATGAGCACCAACCCCCTCGCCACCCGCCGTGACGCAGCCCTGACCGATGGAGTCGCCTGATGAAACAACAAATGGCACTGGGCAGTTTCATCTTCGGTCTGTCGCGCAACTTCGCTTACAGCACGCTGGCGCGAAAATCCGATGGCGGCTGGACGGAACTGCCGATCCTGACCAGTAAACCCAAGTCCAGCCAGACCGGGCAGAAGCCGGAAACCCTGACCATCAGCGGCACCTCGATGTACGCGGTCGCCATGGAGCGGCTCGATGAGTTGCGTGCGCTTCAGGCACTGCGGGTACCGCTGCCGTTGATTGACGGAATTGGTCGCAACTGGGGTCTTTGGCGAATCAACAGCATCGACGAAAACCAGAGCGAGGTCATCGATGACGGCACTGCGATGGTGATCAAGTGGGTCATCGGATTATCGGAGTTCAACAATGCGTAAGGTTCGAAGCGTGGCCGGTGATTCGGTGAATCTGTTGCTCTATCGCGAAACCGGTCGCAGCGATGACGCCGCCGAAGAGGCACTGTGGAAACTCAACCCGACCTTGGCCGAACACGGTCCCGTTTTGCCTGCGGGTGTGTGGGTAACGCTGCCGGAGCTTGATTCAAAACCTGCAGCAATCAAACCGGTCACGGCCTGGGATTAAGGAGGTTGCATGGCACTGGGTTTTACCCCCGCGGTAGAAATCTACGGGGCCAATTCGGCCCTGCTCAATCAACGTCTGATCAGTTGGGAACACATCGATGCCGCCGGTTTCGAATCTGACCAACTGACCTTGACCATCAACCTGGAGGGCCTTGAAGGGCTGCCGAGTCTGGGCGGTAAAATCGGCTTGCTGGTCGGTTATCGGGAGACGGAACTGGTCGACAAGGGCCAGTTCAAAGTGACGCGCCTGACGCCAACGCTGTTTCCGTTTCGCCTGACATTGGTGGCCACCGCAGCGCCGTTCAGCGCAGCTGATGAAACGGGCTTCAAGCAGCGGCGCACCGCCAGTCACGGCCCGACCACGCTCGGTGGACTGTTTCGTGAACTGGTCTTGCGACACGGTTTTTCACCGCGTGTCGCTCCAGAGGTTTCGTTGATCAAAATAGCGCACGTCGACCAGTCCAACGAAACCGACATGGGCTTCCTGACGCGCCTGGCAAAAAAGTACAACGTTGTCGCCAAACCTTACGACGATGTTTACGTGCTGGCGCGCCCCGGCCAAACCAAATCGCTCTCGGGCAAAGTGCTGGCCGACGTGACCTTGTCGGTCACCAGCAACAATCGCCCGGGCGATCACGCTTTTATCAGCGCGACCCTGGAAGAGTCTGCCCGCGCACAGACTCAGGGCTGCAAGACCTGTTTCTGGGATGCCGCTGCGTGCTTGGTGCGCTGGGTCGAAACCGGTCTCCCACCGTTCAAGACCCTGCGCCAGAAGCAACCCAGCGAAGCGGATGCCATCGCGGTTGGCGAAGGTGAGGTACGCAAGATGCTCCGGGAAAAATACAAGGTGAAGATCACTTGTCCCGGCGATCCACGGTTGTCCGCTGAAGGTCTGGTGTTGCTCGATGCTACATGGCCGGACTTTATGCGCGGGCGTTGGTCGATCGACAAAGTCACGGCCAGCGGCAATCGCGAGAACAGCTATCGCTGTTTGATCGATGCGACCTGCCTCGATCTCAAGGCAGAAGCAAAGGACTGATTTTCACACCTTTCTCGCAGAGATGGAGATTTCTGTGGGAGCGGGCTTGCCCGCGAAGAGGCCAGCACATTCAAAAGAGATGTTGGCTGACACACCGCCATCGCGGGCAAGCCCGCTCCCACAGGTTCTTGCAGTGTTCTGCAGACCGCATTTCACTCGATTCTGGAACACTCACATGAAGATCACCCCGATCCTCACGCAGTTGCGTGCGCAATGCCCCAGCCTGGCCAATCACATTGCGGTAGGCGTCGATCTGGCATTGCTGCAAGGCAATCCCGATCTGCCGACACCTTCGGCCCACGTGCTGTTACTGGCCGATGTGGCCAGTAACAGCACCGCACAAAACCTCATCACTCAACCGATCCGCGACCGCTTCGAAATCGTCCTCGTGCTTGATGCCACCGACGCTACAAAAGCGCTGGATCTGTTGCACGACCTGCGCGGCGAACTGTGGCGCGCGCTGGTCGGGTTCAAACCGGACAACGACTACAACGCCATCGTTTATGACGGCGGCGAAATGGTCGCGATCAACGCCAGCCGTGTGTTTTACCGGTTGCGCTTTTTTGCCGAGTTCCAGCTCGGTCGCAATCTGCCCAGTCAGCCTGCGCAGAGCTGGCACGAACGCGAACTGGACGGTTTATCGTCCTTTACCGGGGCCACCGTGCGAGTCGATGCGATCGACCCCGCCGACCCCAACCTGAAACGCCCGGGCCCCGATGGGCGCGTGGAAATGACTTTCTCTGCAGAGGTAACCCCATGAGCAATCGCATCACCGTATTGCCGGCCGCTGGCCGCGCTGTGCCTGACCCGGAGGCGGGCGATCTGCTGCCCCTCGAAGGCCGTGAAGTGCTGGACAGCGCCTGGTGGCGCCGACGTCTGGCCGACGGCGATATCACTATCAAAGCCGCAAAAGCGGCTAAACCACAGGGAGCCAAATAATGGCGATCGGATTCAGCAACATCCCCGCGGACATTCGTGTACCGCTGTTCTATGCCGAAATGGACAATTCGGCCGCCAATAGTGCGAGCTCGACCATGCGCCGACTGATCGTCGCTCAGGTCAACGACAACATCGCCCCGAGCGAAGTCGGCAAACTGGTGCTGGTCTCCAGTGTTGCACTGGCGAAAAGCATCGGTGGCCAAGGCTCGATGCTCGCCTCGATGTACGAGACCTTCCGCAAGGCCGACCCGATCGGTGAGATCTGGTGCCTGCCGCTGCACAACGCTGAAGGCGCAATCGCCAAAGGCGTGCTGACCCTGACCGGTACCGCAACTCAGGCTGGCGTACTCAACCTGTATGTCGGTGGTGTGCGTGTGCAAGCCACCGTGGTCAACGGTGCTACCGCTGCCCAGGCGGCCGCTGCGCTGGCGCAGAAAATCAACGCCAGTGCCGATCTGCCGGTGAGCGCTGCGGCGGCCGAAGGTGTGGTTACTTTGTCTGCGAAATGGACCGGCGACAGCGGCAATGACATCAGCCTGCAATTCAATCGCCTGGGCAAGAGCAACGGTGAAGAAACTCCGGCCGGCCTGACCAGCGCAATCACCGCCATGACTGGCGGCGCCGGCGTGCCGGATCAGATCGCTGCCGTCGCAGCCCTGGGTGACGAGCCGTTCGAATTCATCGCACTGCCGTGGTCGGATCTGGCCACCCTCAACACCTGGCAAGCGGTCATGGATGACAGCACCGGTCGTTGGTCGTGGGCCAAGCAACTGTTCGGTCACGTCTACAGCGCCAAGCGCGGCACCGTCGGCACGCTGGTCGCAGCAGGTCAGGCGCGTAACGACCAGCACATGACCATTCAGGCGCTGGAGCCGGGCGTTCCGCAACCGGTCTGGGTACAAGCTGCCGCATTGGCTGCACGCACCTCGGTGTTCATTTCCGCCGACGCCAGCCGTCCGACGCAAAGCGGCAGTTTGCCGGGTGTTGATCCGGCGCCGGCGAGCGAGCGTTTCACCCTGACCGAGCGTCAGTCGCTGCTCAACTACGGCATCGCCACCGCGTACTACGAAGGCGGTTACGTACGCATCCAGCGCTCGATCACCACCTACCAGAAAAACGCTTACGGTCAGGCTGACAACTCCTACCTGGACAGCGAAACCATGCACCAGTCGGCGTTCATCGTACGTCGTCTGCAAAGCGTGATCACCAGCAAGTACGGCCGGCACAAACTGGCTTCCGACGGTACCCGTTTCGGCGCCGGCCAGCCAATCGTTACCCCGAGCACCATTCGCGGTGAGCTGATCGCCCAGTACGCCAAGCTCGAACTGGAAGGCCACGTGGAGAACGCCGAGCTGTTCGCCGAGCACCTGATCGTCGAGCGCGACGTGCAGGACCCGAGCCGCGTGAACGTGCTGTTCCCGCCGGATTACATCAACGGTCTGCGCGTGTTCGCACTGCTCAACCAATTCCGTCTGCAATACGACGACGCGGCTTGATAACCGCGTTCGCCGCCAAGCATTCAGCCCACCTCGCGTGGGCTTTTTTATTGAAGGGAGTAACACCATGGGTCAACTGATTGCAGGCACTTGCTACGTCAAGGTCGACGGCGCACAACTGACTATCAATGGCGGCTGCGAAGCCCCGCTGATGGCGGTCAAACGCGAAACCGTCGTACCCGGTTTCTACAAGGAAACCGACATCGCACCGTCGTTCAAAGTGACCGCGCTGCACACCCCCGACTTCCCGCTGAAGAAGCTGATCGAAGGTACCGACATCACCGTCACCTGCGAATTCAGCAACGGCAAAGTCTACGTGCTGGCCGGCGCTTACCTGGTCGAAGAACCCGTCTCCAAGGGCGATGACGCCACCATCGAATTGAAATTCGAAGGCATCAAGGGGACCTGGCAATGAGCGGCGCCGTGAAGCTTCAAGTTGCGATCGAAGCTCACGGCGAGCCCTTGACCGAACTCGTCCTGCGCCGTCCGACGGTGCAGGAGGTGCGAGCGATCAAGGCGCTGCCGTACAAGATCGACAAGAGCGAAGAAGTCAGCCTCGACATGGACGTCGCGGCCAAATACATCGCCGTGTGCGCCGGCATTCCGCCGTCGTCGGTCAACCAGTTGGATCTGGCTGATCTCAATGCACTGAGCTGGGCTGTTGCGAGTTTTTTCATGAGTGCGGCGTCGGCGCCATCACCGACCTGATCGCAGTCGCCTATGACCTGGCCTGGTTCTGGAAGGTTGACCCCGAACAGATGATGGCCAGGCCACTGGATGTGCTCCGCGAATCGCTGGAGCACGCGCAACGGATCAATGCGATGCAGCAGGTGCAGTGATGGCAGACGAAGAAAAGAAAGTGAAAACTCCGGTGCTGATCACGGGCATCGATGAACTGTCGCCCAAACTCGGTGCCCTTCGGGCCAATGTCGAGAGCTTCAAGAAAAACCTAGAGCAAACTGGCCTCGGCAAACTGGACATCAGTGGGCTGTTCAACGGCGGCAGCGTGATCACGCCGTTCGTGGACGGGATCAAGTCGGCGGCGGCGTTGCAGGGCAAATTGACTGAGGTCAGCGCGACGGCGAAAACCGTCGACCTGCCCGCCGCACCGAAAGTCGCTGCGCAGAACATGAACGTGTTCAGTGCGTCGATGGAAAAGGTCACGGGCGCAATCGATGCCGCGCTGGTGCCCGCGGTCGGTGCATTGGTCGTCGGCCTTGAGCCGATGCTAACTCAGGTCAGCGGTATCCTCGCCGACAACCCGCAACTGGTCGAAGGCCTGGCGGCGGGGGCTATCGCCTTTTCGGCGATGCAATCCGCCGTGGCCGGTGCGACCCAGGTGTTCGACGTGATGTGCATGGTCATGAAGGCTAACCCCATCATGCTGATTGCTGCTGGCATTGCGTTGGCTGCGGGTTTGATTGTGGCCAACTGGAAACCGATCTCGACGTTTTTTATCGGGCTCTGGCAAAAGATTGCCCCGGTTGTCATTCCCATGGCCGAGTTTTTCAAGACGATGTTCAGCTATACGCCGCTGGGTCAGGTGATCAGCAATTGGGGACCGGTCACTGAGTTTTTCTCGTCGTTCTGGCGAGGGATCAAGGCCGTCGCGGTGCCCGCCATCGAGTTCTACAAATCCCTGTTCGCCTGGACCCCCGCAGGTCTGATCGTGAATAACTGGGGAACCATCAGCCCGATATTCGCGGCGATTTTCGGGCGTATCCAAGAGAACGTGGCCTCGACCTTTGCGGCTATCAAGGAGGTTTTCGGCTGGACGCCGCAAGGCCTTATTGTGAACAACTGGGGACCGGTCACCGGGTTGTTCGCGGCCATCTGGGATTTACTCTCGGCGTTGGTTGTGCCGCTCAAGGAGACGCTGCGCAGTGTCTTCAATGACTACGTTCCGATGGACAGGATCAATGAGCTCTGGGGGATGGTGCCTGCGTTCTTTGCCGAGAAAACAGAATCCATTCGCGCCGTGATGATGGCGCTGGGGGCCATTTTCGGCTTGCCGTTCATGGGTTCACCGCTGGAGATGTTTGACTTGAAGTGGTCACCGTTGACCGACCGTATCCGTGAGTTTGCGGACAAGATCGAGGCTTACATGGCGCCGATCAGGGAAATGCTCGGTGGCAGTTTCGGCGGGTTTGTCACCAAGATCACCGGCAAGATCGAAGGGCTGTCTGAAGCCCAGAAGAAAACCAATATGGAAGGCAAGGGGGAACTGGCGCCTGCGTTCTTTGGCAGCAATAGCGAGCCTCAGGAAAACGTATTGTCGGGCCCCGCCAACTCGTTGGAAAAACCTGCATTGCAGGCCGGCTCACTGTCGCAAACCTCCAACACGCTGATCCAGCAAAGCGCCGCCAACAACCGCACGCAACTCGAAGGCGGCCTGACGGTGCGCTTCGAAAATGCGCCGGCTGGGTTGCGTACCGATCAACCGCAAACCAATCAACCGGGCCTGGCGCTGTCGTCGCGCATCGGCTATCGCTCACTGTCGGCAGGAGGTTCCAATGAACTGGCGTGACCGCTTGTTGCCGGCATCCTTTCGCGGTGTCGGATTCTGGATCGATCAGGCGAAAACCCCGGTCGGTCGCAAAGGTCAGTTGCATGAGTATCCGCAACGTGACCTGCCGTTTTTCGAGGACCTTGGTCAGCAGGCCAAGACCCACGATCTGACGGCATTTATCGTCGGCGCCGATTGCCTGGAGCAGCGCGACAAGCTGCTCAAGGCGCTTGAGGCGGGCAGCGGTGAGCTGGTGCATCCATGGCTCGGTCGCCTGCAAGTCAAGGTCGGTGAATGCGACATGACTCACACCCGCCAGGACGGCGGGTTGGTCACGTTCGCGCTGAAATTTTACCCCGATCAGCCGTTGCCGTTTCCGACGGCGACCGTCAGTACGCAGAAGGTCTTGTTGGCCAAGGCTGACACTTTGCTTGGTTCTGCGGTGGCGCGCTTCGAGCAGGCAATGACGTTGATCAAGGCTGCGCGGATTGGCATCACCAATCTGCGCAACAGCCTGACCGGGGTTTATGAGGTGATCAAGGAACAGCTCAAACCGCTGATCGAGCAGTACCGGCAGATCACCGAACTGATCAAAGCCGTCAAGGAATTGCCCAAGGAAGTGGCTGCGGAGTTCAAGGGTTTGCTCGGTGATATCAAGGAGCTGAAGGCGTTCGCGAAGGAAGGCTACCGTGGCGTGATTGCTGACGTGTCGCAACAACTCGAAGCCATCCGCAAGGCCGATGCCCCGAAGCTCACCACCGGCAAGGACACCACCGCGGCGGCGCAAGCCATGGCGGATCTGGTGCAGGACACAATGCTGGTCAAAGTTGCGCAGTGGGTGGCATCGATGCCGGTGGCAACCACCCCGGTGAAGCTGCAATCGACGCCATCGGTGGGCCAACAGGCGACGAGCCCGGTGGCTCGGCAGGAAGTCCCGGTCAGTGACGACATGCAGGCTCTGCGTGACGCCGTGGCCGTGGCGATCAATCCAATGCTGGACAAGGCCGACCCCGCGTACTTCCAGGCCATCAGCGATGTGAAAGAGGCGCTGATTGCGCATCTCAAGGCTGTGGCGTCGTCCGGTGTGCGGCAAGTCAACAAATCCTTTCAGGAGAGCTTTCCGGCAGTGGTCGTGGCCTACAAGCAATTTGGCGATGCAACTCGGGTGAGCGAAGTGACTCAGCGTAACGGGATCGCCCATCCGGGTTTCTCGCCCAACGACGTGAAAGTCTCCGGGGAGTGAACCATGAGCGAGATGGATAATCGCGTTACGTTGACGGTCAACGACATGGAGTACGGCGGCTGGAAAAGCGTGCAAATCACGGCTGATCTGGAGCGCCAGTTTCGTACCTTCAAACTCGACATCACCTGGCAATGGCCGGGGCAAACGGTTGATCAGCGGATCAAGCCCGGCGATCCGTGCGAAGTGAAGATCGGCAAGGATCTGGTCCTCACCGGTTACGTGTTCAAGGCGCCCATTACCTACGACGGTCGGCAAATCAGCCTGAGTATCGAGGGCAGTTCGAAGACTCAGGATCTGGTCGATTGCGCCGCCACCAACCGGCCCAATCAATGGCAGGAGCAACCGTTGCTGGGCATCGTCCAGGCGCTGGCGATGGAGTATTCGCTGATGGTGGTCAACGAAATCCCTGAGACGGCGAGGCTGGCCAAACACACGATTGTGCCGGGTGAAACGGTGTTCCAGTCGATCGACCGTTTACTCTCGCTGTTCCGGGTGTTTTCCACCGATGACGAACAAGGCCGGCTGGTATTGGCCAAACCCGGCAGCGGTGGCCGGGCCAGCGATGCGCTGGAGCTGGGCAAGAACATCTTGTCGGCCAACGCGGCGATGGATTACAGCCAGGTGTTCTCCGAATACCGGGTGATCGGTCAGCAAAAAGGTTCGGACAAGAAGAGCGGGGCGGCCGTCAGCGAAGTTGAATCGACAGCGGCCGACCTGAGCTTCAAGCGTCGGCGCACCACGGTGATCAACGAGGGCACTGCACTGACCTTTGAACTGGCGCAACAACGCGCCCAGTGGGAAAGCGCCACCCGCATGGGCCGGGCGCAAACCACCACTTATCAGGTGCAGGGCTGGCGCCAGGCCAACGGCGATTTGTGGCGCCACAACACGCTGGTAAAGGTCAAGGATCCGGTGCTTGGGTTCGATGGCGACATGCTGATCTCCAAAGTGACGTACTCGTTGTCGGCACAGGGCTCGGTGACAACCCTGCAGGTTGCGCCGCCGCATACGTTTGATCCTGATCCGACTCCACCGAAGAAAACCTGACCCCGACTTCTGCAAACGCCACCGAACCCTGTGGAAGCGGGCTTGCCCGCGAATGCGGTGGTCGCTGCAACACATCTTTGCCTGACCTCCGCCATCGCGGGCAAGCCCGCTTCCACAGGTTTGTCGGTGTCTGGCAGAGCCTTGAGGACAATCCATGAGCCTACTGACACGCCTCCTGGCGCGCGGCACTGTCGTGCTCGCCAATTCGGCATCCAAGCTGCAATCGCTGCAAATGCGCCTCACCGCCGGCGAAGTCAACGATGACCTCGAACATTTCGAACCGTACGGCTTCACCAGCCACCCGCTGGCCGGCGCCGAAGGTGTCGTCACATTTCTGGGCGGAGACCGTTCCCACGCCATCGCTCTGGTGGTCGCCGATCGCCGCTATCGCCTGCAATCACTGGCCGCAGGCGAAGTAGCTATCTACACCGACGAGGGCGACAAAATTCACTTCAAGCGCGGGCGGATCATCGACATCGAAACCGCCACGCTGAACATCCGCGCCAGTACCGCTGTGAACTTCGATACGCCGGTGATCAACCAGACCGGCAAGATCGTGTCCACCGGCGATCAACTTGCCGGTGGCATCAGCCAGATCAAACATGTGCACGTCGGCGTGCAGGCCGGCAACGGCCAGACCGGCGCACCGGCAGGAGGCCAGTGATGTTTATCAGCCAGAACCTCCACGCCGCGCTGACCCGTGCCGTGCTCATCAGCCTGTTTACCTGGCGCCGCGCCGCCGATGACGACGCCCTCGACGACGAAGAGCGCTACGGCTGGTGGGGCGACACTTTCCCCACCGTTGCCGATGATCGCATCGGCTCACGCCTGTGGCAGTTGCGCCGGGTCAAATTGACCCGACAGACCCAGATGGACGCCGAGTTCTATGCCCGCGAAGCCTTGCAATGGCTGATCGACGACGGCCATTGCAGCGCCATCGACATCATCAGCGAAC
>NZ_JBIWAL010000026.1:39233-48567 GCF_044760045.1 Pseudomonas sp. NPDC098747
GTCGCCCAGCTGCTGATTGTGCGCACTGTCCTGTCC
The DNA here is from genome assembly GCF_044760045.1 of Pseudomonas sp. NPDC098747. Taxonomy (NCBI): domain Bacteria; kingdom Pseudomonadati; phylum Pseudomonadota; class Gammaproteobacteria; order Pseudomonadales; family Pseudomonadaceae; genus Pseudomonas; species Pseudomonas sp. NPDC098747. Next base: position 39,270 of record NZ_JBIWAL010000026.1, read on the forward strand.
GTGGCCGACGGCTAACTTCTGGACTTAATCCCCGATAACAGTTGGCAGGTGATCTATGCCGTTTGAAACCCCTTCGCTGCCGGTGCTGATCAAGCGCACCCAAAGCGACCTGGCCGGCGATTCGCTGCGCCAGTCCGATGCGCAAGTGCTGGCCCGCACGTTAGGTGGCGCCGCTTATGGTTTGTATGGTTATCTCGACTGGATTGCCGAGCAGATCCTGCCGGACAAAGCCGATGAGTCGACCCTGGAGCGCATCGCCGCCCTGCGTTTGAACCAGCCGCGCAAACCCGCGCAAGTGGCCAGCGGCAGCGTCAGTTTCACCGCGACCGCCGGTGCGGTGCTGGACGTCGATACGCTGCTGCAATCGAGCGACGGTCGCACCTACAAAGTCACCACGGCGCGCACCACCGCCAATGGCAGCAACAGCACCACCATCGCCGCACTCGATGCCGGCAATTTGGGCAACGCCGACGCCGGTCTGGCACTGACCCCGGTGCAGCCGATTGCTGGCATCGTCGGCAGCAGTTTCGTGGTTTTGGCACCGGGACTCAGCGGTGGCGTGGCGCGCGAAAGTCTTGAATCGCTGCGTTCGCGGGTGATCCGTTCCTACCGCGTCATCCCGCATGGCGGCTCGGCCAATGACTACGAGACCTGGGCGCTGGAGGTGCCGGGCGTGACCCGCGCCTGGTGCCGTGGCGGTTTGCTCGGTCCGGGCACGGTGACGGTGTTCATCATGCGCGACGACGATCCGCAACCGGTGCCGAACGACGAGCAACTGGCAGAAGTTCAGGACTACATCGAACCGCTGCGCCCGGTCACCGCCGAAGTGCATGTGCAGAAGCCGATTCAGGTGCCTGTGATCTATCGCTTCAAAAGCGTCAACCCGGACACCACCGCCGTACGTGCCGCTGTCGAAGCGCAATTGCGCGACCTGCACAATCGCGAAGCGGATCTCGGCGTACCGTTGCTTATCAGCCACATTCGCGAAGCGATCAGCAGTGCTGGCGGCGAATACGATCACACGCTCACCGCACCGGCCGTCGATGTGCCCGCCGGCCAAAGTGAACTGCTCACCTTCGGAGGTTGCGTATGGGGGGCATAAGAACCGCTGCGCAATATCAGGCGCAACTTCGCGCGTTGCTGCCGAGCGGTCCGGCCTGGGACCCGGAACGCGTCCCGGAGCTTGAAGAAGTGCTGCAAGGCGTCGCCGTCGAACTGGCACGCCTCGACGCCCGCGCCGCCGACCTGCTCAACGAAATGGACCCGGCCGGCGTCAGCGAACTGGTGCCGGACTGGGAGCGTGTGATGAACCTGCCCGACCCCTGCCTGGGCGCCGAACCGCTGTTCGACGACCGCCGCCTAGCCGTACGCCGGCGCTTGCTCGCAGTCGGCAGCCAAGCCGTCGGCTACTACCTCGAAATCGCCAAAAGTCAGGGCTACCCCAATGCCTCCATCACCGAGCACGAGGCCCCACGCATGGGGCGCGCGCGTTTCGGCTCGGCGCATTTCGGCACCTGGGAAGCGCAATTCATGTGGACGCTCAACACCGGCGGCCGCCTGCTGCTGGGTCGCCGTTTTGGCGCGAGTTACTGGGGCGAACGCTTCGGCGTAAACCCGGGCTCGGCGCTGGAATGCCTGATCCACCGCAGTGCGCCGGCGCATACCAAGGTGCACATCAACTATGACTAGGGAGTAGACGAGATGGATTATCCAAAGAGTGTGCCCAGCGCCGGGTTGGTGAATGGGAAGTTTGTCGATGAGAACCCGCTGATGGGGACGCCGGGGTCGTTGATTCCGGCGGAGTGGGGGAATGGGGTGACCGAGGAAATCGTCAACGTGATCAAGGCCGCAGGTCTGGATCCGGACGAGAAGAAATACGATCAGTTGTTGCAGGCGATTCAGTCCGTAACATCCAAGGGCTGGAATCAGGATCTGGCGTTGCCTTTGGTGGCATTGCCGCTACCGACGGTCGCCACCTCCGATGGTCGTTTGCCGGTCAGTCCGGCTGCAGCATCCACCAGCGGTGGCAGGGTTTCGATTGCTGCCGGTACGTTTATCAGCCTTGGTCAGGAAGTGGTGAGCGGTCAATTGGGGCGTTCACGCACTTTCGTGACGTCGGCCTGGAGCAGCGCGGATCTTCTGCCCAGCAGCCATTACTTTCTACGCGCGCAGGTCATTGGTGGTGTGCTGACGTTCTACATGCAGCGCGGTGGAATCCATGATGCGGTGCCCGAATCTCTGAAAGGGACACTCAACGGTGCTGCCGGTGGCGGTTTCCAGTCCACGGCGCTGGACATGTGCCTGGCCTGGGTGGTGACCGGTGCGCCGGGTTCCGTGCCGACGGTGCGGACCATTTACAACCGGGCACGCTTGACCTGGACACAAACCGTCAATGGCACTGGAGCAATATTCCTCCCCCTTGATCCTCATGCACGCTCCGCCCGTCTGGTTGCTGGTAACCCGACTCCATCGTCGACGGCAGTGACAACGGTTGCCTTTCCGTCAACTGGTTGGGCCGGAGGCAACTATTGCTTTCTGTCGCCCATTATCGCCGGCAGCTCCAATAACCCAGGCGGCTGGAACCCGGCCACGGTTGCACCGTGCGTGCTGTTCAGCAACAACACTGTCAATGACGTCACGGTTTCCAGTCTGGCTGCGAGCTTCGACCACGCCAATTTGCGTTCGCTCTGGCAGTGTTATCAGGCAGAGCACAACCTTGGTCAGTTGATCGCCGACAGCGATGAGCTGTTGCTGAGCATGGGCATCAAGAGCCATCCGGTCACCGACTACAGCGTCGGTATCGCGATCAACTTTTCTGACGCCGTGAACGTCCAGCTTTCGTGGGAGCTTATTCGATGATCGTTATTCAGGAGCTTCACCAGTTCGATGGCGAATTGCGTGTTCCCCAGCCTTCAACTGCCCACGACTGGGACGGCGAAAAGTGGGTGCTGAACGCGGATAAACAAAGTGTTTTGGACGAGCAGGAAACTGAGCGTCTGTGCACCAAAGTCGATGCTGCCGCCGACAACGCTCGCACAGCACTGGCCGTTGACCCACTCAAAGCCATGGAATATTCGCAGGCCGCCGCCGACGCCCAGGCTTATCAGGACGCCGGTTACCCGAAAAAAGAAGTACCGCTGTCGGTGGCAGCGTGGGTAGTCAAAGGGCGCACGGCGAAACAGGCTGCCGAGCAGATCCTCGGCAAAGCCGAGCAACTCACCGATCACCTTCTGACCCTGCGCACCCTGCGCCTCAAGGCCAAATCGCAGATCCGTGCGCAAGCGACCAAAGGCAGCATCGATCTGGCGCGAAGTGTCGCCGATGAAGCGATCGCGTCGATCCGTGAACTGGTGAGTCAACAGGTCACTTGAGACACCAGCCCGCCTCACTCAAGCCCACTTCACCGTGGGCTTTTTGTTTTCAGAAAAGACCGTGGGCGAGGTTGCAGTGGCAGCGCTCGTGCCCTGGTTCATTTGTTATTTGAGAGGAACGACCAGCTATGGATTACCCGAAAAGCATCCCCGGCGTTGGCCTGGTCAACGGCGGTTTTGTCGATGAAAACCCCGTGGCCGGAACGCCGGGCTCGTTGATCCCCGCGGCTTGGGGCAACAACGTTACACAAGAAATTCTCAACGCCATCAAGGCTGCCGGGCTGACGCCCGACGAGGCTAAAACCGATCAGTTGGCCACCGCGATTGGTGCCTTGGTCGACTTCACCAAATTGAAAAACACCCCGACCACGCTGAGTGGCTACGGCATCACCGATGCAAGCGGGCGACTGTTGGCAATCAGGCAGATCGAGACGGTTGGTATCACGGTTTACAAGCCCAGCCCTAGAGTCAAACGCGTTCGCGTGAGGTTGGTGGGGGCAGGTGGGTCTGGTGGCGGTTGTGCGCCTGTCGCTGCGAGTTATCAAACGATCGGCGGCGGCGGAGGTTCCGGTGCGTATGTGGAGAGTCTGTATGAAGTGACCCCACAAATGCTTGCGGGTGTACCCGTTTCGCTGGGTGCCGGTGGTGCTGCAAGTAACGCGGCGGGCCAGGCAGGAGGAGGCGCTTCATTCGGCACTTACATGAGCGCTGCGGGCGGTGCGGGAGGGCAATTCCTGACGTTGGCGGTGACTGCAACTGCAGTGGGTTTCATTCAGGGAGGAGCGGGAGGGCAGGCCGTTACCGGTGGCACTCTTTCCAATGCGCGTGGCATCGGTGGTGAGTTCGGGATGTACAACGCCAATTGGGGGGTACTCGCCGGGGCTGGCGGCTCTAGTCCGTTTGACGGTGGTGGCACGCGCGTGGGTGTGAACGGGAGTGGCATTTCAGGCGGGCGTGGTTCCGGCGGCAGTGGCTCCTGCTCAACCAATGCCTCCTCTTCAATACCAAGCGGCGCCGGCGGCAACGCTTTCTGTGAAATCTGGGAGTACGAATAATGGCCCGTTATGCACGAATGGAAAACGGTGTCGCGGTTGAATTGATCGATACCGGTGACTACGCGATTGATCAACTATTTGCCCCGGCCTTCGTTGAGTCAATGGTGCGGGTTCCGGAAGGTACACAAGTCGAAATCGGCACCCCAATTTGCGAGTTTCGATCGGACAATGCAGAGCAGTCAGTGGACGATAATCCAGTCGTTCTTACAGCATCAGCAGCCGACGAAATAGAGCCTGTATCAGCGGCGCGGACCTGGCGTCAGTCCAGACTGTCATCCACAGAATGGTGGGTGACGCGTCATCGCGACGAACAGGAACTGGGGTGCGGTACGACGCTCAAGGCCCAGCAATATCTGGAGCTGCTCGAGTACCGGCAGGCGTTGCGCGATTGGCCTGATTCGGATCATTTCCCGGCAGCAGTTTCCCGCCCGTCAGCACCGGTGTGGATGTAAGCGTTTATGGCTGAAGTCTTGTTTTTAGTTTTTTTAAACATGGAGAAGCGTGATGGATTACCCGAAAAGTGTGCCCAGCGTCGGTCTGGTCAATAACAAATTTGTAGACGAAGACCCAATCACCGGAACGCCGGGGTCATTGATTCCGGCAACTTGGGGTAATAGCGTCACGCAGGAAATTCTTGAAGTTATCAGAAGCTCAGGGGCTGTCGCCGACGAAGCTGATAACACTCAGTTAAGAGCAGCAATAAACACGCTGATCTCGAAGAAATTCAGCGAAAGCCTGGCCAGCCAGGAGGACGCGGAGTCGGGTGCCAGTAGCACCAAGTTGATGACACCGTTGCGCGTAATCCAGTCCATTGCGAAAAGAATCCAACAGGCGACAGAGTCTATCGTTGGCACAGCAAAAGTCGCTTCTCAGGCAGAGGTCAATGCTGGCGTAAGCGACTCGACTATTGTGACGCCGAAAAAACTCAGACTTGGGTTTATGGTGAGGTTGGGAGTTTCGGGATATATCGTTTTTCCCTCCTGGATGGGAGGGTTGATCATCCAGTGGATTAGCGGCACCGCCAGTCAGTCAGGCAACAACAGTTATGGTGATCTGAACGTATGGCCACTGGCATTTCCCAATGAGTTGTTTCTTGCAGTTGCCACCCATGAAGGTACTTCAACAGCAACGTTCTTGACGTGGAACGATACTTCAACAGTGAGTCGGAGAGTGGGCATCAATGTACGTTGTCCCGATTATCCGGGTATCTCCATTTCCGCGCGCACCATCGGAATAGGGTATTGACCATGTATTTTTTTTCTCCAGCAACTTCTGGCTTCTATCACTCGGATTTACATGGGCTGAATATCCCGGCCGATGCGTTTCAGCTAAGCGAAGGTGAGTACTGCGCTCTGGTGGCGAATGCCCCTAAAGGAACGGTTCTTTCTCTTAACAACGATGGCCGCCCGGAAAGGGTTTTGCTCGCCGTTGAAACCAGCGATGGTTTAGAACGCGCCTGGCGAAACAAGGCGCTGGAGTCGACTCAATGGCTGGTACTTCGCGATGTTGAAGAAATGGAAGTCGGCGAGGGCACAACACTGCGCACGGAGGAATTCAAAGAACTACTCGCTTACCGGCAGGCACTTCGTGATTGGCCAAACGATCCCGAGTTTCCGGATACACGCGCTCGTCCGGTTGAACCTGACTGGCTGGAAGTGTTGCAGCGCGCAAACGGCTGAGGAGTCGATATGGATTATCCAAAAAGCGTTCCCAGCGTAGGACTGGTGAATGGCAAATTCGTTAATGAAGACGTTGTCGCTGGAATGCCGGGCTCATTGATCCCGGCGACTTGGGGCAACAGCGTTACTGACGAGTTGTTGAATGTCGTCAAATCCGCCGGGCTTGAGGCGAGTGAGAGCGACCTCACGCAATTGCTGCAAGCGGTGAAAAAACTTAGCCAGGCGGGTGAAGACAAGCATGCGGCTGATGTAGGCGCAGCCAACCTTTACATGGCCAACTATGTACCAGTTATCACTGGTTTGAAGGATGGTCTGACCCTGCGCTTTACCGCCGGCAATGCGAATACTGGTGCGAGTACGTTTGCGCCGAATGGGTTGCTACCCAAACCGTTGCTAAGTTTGGGGCTGAGTGCGTTGCGGCCGGCGGAGATTGTTGGCGGCAGTTTGTGCTCGGTGGTTTACAGCATGGCGCTGGACAGCTGGGTATTGGTGTATGCGAGCGGTGGCAGTGCAACAAGCGGTCGGTTGTTGGGCGTGAAGACGTTTACTGCGTCCGGGACTTACGTGCCGACAGTAGGCATGAAAAATGCGCTGGTTAAAGTTGTTGGCGGTGGCGGTGGTAGCGCGGGGATTGGCGCTACCACCGCCGCGCAGTATGCAACCGTTGGTGGTGGCGCCTCCGGGAGTTATGCAGAAGCCTGGCTTTCTTCAACAACAGTTGGGGCCAGCCAGATCGTGACAGTGGGCGTAGGTGGCGTCGGTGGTTCGATCGCAGCTAACGCCGGAGGCGGTGGAACCAGCTCACTTGGATCGCTGGTTTCAGCGCCTGGCGGTGGCGGTTCAATCTGGATCGGGTTTACCAGTGACCCAGGTACGGGGCTGTATACCGGGGGATATCCCGGGCTCGCAGCCAAAGGAGGGAATCTTGTCAACGCCACCGGGGCTGCCGGTTCGCCGGGTATTTCCATCAATTCCTCGACCCTTGCCGGGCATGGCGCCAATTCTCCTTTGGGCAGTGGCGGTTTCGGCAGCAGTTTGTTGGGTGCAGTCGCAGCCCCCGGAACTGGATTCGGTTCTGGCGCGGGAGGCATCGCCAATGCCCCCAGCCAACCTGGCAGGCTTGGCGCAGCTGGAGCACCGGGTGTCGTAATTATCTTCGAGTACGCGGTATGAAAGTCTACGCACGTATCGTCAACAACACCGTGGTCGAACTGTTCTCGACCGAGGGTAATATGCTCGACATGTTTCATCCGGATTTGCTGTGGACGGACATCACCAATATCACTCCAGCGCCTCAAGTCGACTGGGCAGCAAACTTCGGCACCCTTGGCTGGGTGTATTCGTCGCCACAACCAACTGTCCAGGACAATACTCTGAAAACTCTGGCAAAGAAATGGCTGGCAGGCATCAGGCGCCAACCATGATTCAATCGGCGCATCCAGGGAGGACTACGCATTATGCAAATAACTGAAAACAACCTTTTAACCATCATGCCCAACGCCCGCAGCCAAGCGGGCGTTTTTGTTTCTGCGCTCAACAGCGCCATGGCTAACCGACGCATCGACACGCCCAAGCGTGTCGCTGCATTCCTCGCGCAAATCGGCCACGAGTCGGGGCAACTGCGCTACGTACGTGAGTTGGGCAACAACCAATACCTCAGCAAATACGATACCGGCACCTTGGCGTTACGTCTGGGCAATACGCCGGAGGCAGACGGTGACGGACAAAAGTACCGCGGTCGCGGGTTGATCCAGATCACCGGCCGTAGCAACTATCGTCAATGCAGCCTCGGCCTGTTCGGCGATGAACGTTTGCTGGCCTTGCCGGAACTGTTGGAAAAACCGCAGTGGGCCGCTGAGTCTGCTGCGTGGTTCTGGGAAAAGAATGGCCTGAACGAACTGGCCGATCGCGATCAGTTCAACACCATCACCCGCCGCATCAACGGCGGGTTGAACGGCCTGCAGGATCGCCTCGAAATCTGGGCGCGAGCGAGGGCGGTGTTATGCCTGTCTCCTGGCGAGTGATCGGCATAGCGTTGCTGGCCCTGGGGGGCGCGGCGCTGGGCTGGCAGTTTCAGGACTGGCGCTATGGTCGGCTACTGGCCGAACAGGCTCGGTTAAACACAGAAACGCTTAATCAACTGACCTTGACGGCCGCCACCGCGCAACAAGCCGAGCAGGATAAACGTCTGGCACTGGAGCAGCGGCTCGCGGCCAGTGAACATACCCACTATCGAGCGCTGAGCGATGCCCAACGTGATCAGGATCGCCTGCGCGATCGTCTTGCCACTGCTGATGTGCGCCTGTCAGTCCTCCTCGACGCTGGCGACGTTGCCGCAGGCTGTGGAGTGCCAGCCGCCTCCGGCACCGGCAGCGTGGATCATGCAACCGTACGCGCCCGACTTGACCCGGCGCATGCTCAACGAATTGTCGCCATCATCGACGAAGGCGATCGCGCACTGATTGCCTTGCAGGCCTGTCAGGCCTATGTCAGAGCGTTGGCGCCCGAACATTTTGAATAAGCTTGTGTATTGAAAGCGCAACCGGCTCGTGTACGGTGGTACGCATTCCACACGATCCGGAGAGCACCGTGAAAGAGATCACTCAACTGGCAGCCGAGCTTGGCCGACGCCTGCAAGTGCTCAATGCCCACGTCACCACCGCCGAGTCTTGCACCGGCGGCGGGATTGCCGAAGCCATCACGCGGATTCCGGGCAGCTCGGCGTGGTTCGAAGCCGGTTACGTGACGTACTCCAACCGGCAGAAAACCCAGCAACTGAATGTGCCTGCCGAGCTATTTGGCACAGTGGGCGCAGTCAGTCGCGAGGTGGTCGAGGCGATGGTGCGGGGTGCGCAGACGCATAGCCTGGCGCGGTTCGCCGTGGCGGTCAGCGGCGTGGCCGGGCCTGACGGTGGCACGCCGAACAAACCGGTGGGCACCGTGTGGCTGGCCTGGGGCGTTGGCGATGCGGTTTCCAGTGAAGTGCAGCACTTCGCGGGCAATCGTGACGAAGTCCGCCGACAAACGGTGAAGGCCGCGCTAGAAGGGCTCATGCGACTAGCGGCACGAGAAAACGAAAATCAGGGGTAGGCGATCCGCGAACGCTGTGGAATAATACTGGCTACTTATACAGGTGTTGGCCGTCAGGCCTTATTGATTACGTGAGGACTTTAATGGACGACAACAAGAAGAA
>NZ_JBIWAL010000026.1:48605-77271 GCF_044760045.1 Pseudomonas sp. NPDC098747
GGTCCTGAATCTTCCGGTAAAACCACACTGACACTGTCCGTGATCGCCCAGGCTCAAAAAGCCGGCGCGACCTGCGCATTCGTCGACGCCGAACACGCCCTCGACCCTGAGTACGCCGGCAAACTGGGCGTCAACGTTGATGACCTGCTGGTTTCCCAGCCGGACACCGGCGAACAGGCTCTGGAAATCACCGACATGCTGGTGCGCTCCAACGCCGTTGACGTGATCATCGTCGACTCCGTGGCTGCACTGGTGCCGAAGGCTGAAATCGAAGGTGAAATGGGTGACATGCACGTGGGCCTGCAAGCCCGACTGATGTCCCAGGCGCTGCGTAAAATCACCGGTAACATCAAGAACGCCAACTGCCTGGTCATCTTCATCAACCAGATCCGCATGAAGATCGGCGTGATGTTCGGTAGCCCGGAAACCACCACATGTGGCATCGCGCTGTATTTCTACGCCTCGGTTCGTCTCGACATCCGCCGTACCGGCGCGGTGAAAGAAGGCGACGAAGTGGTCGGCAGCGAAACTCGCGTCAAGGTTGTGAAGAACAAAGTGGCTTCGCCGTTCCGTCAGGCCGAGTTCCAGATTCTTTACGGCAAAGGCATCTACCTCAACGGCGAGATGATCGATCTGGGCGTGCTGCACGGTTTCGTCGAGAAGTCCGGCGCCTGGTATGCCTACGAAGGCACCAAGATCGGTCAGGGCAAGGCCAACTCGGCCAAGTTCCTGGCAGACAATCCGGAAATCGCCAAGAAGCTCGAGAAGCAACTGCGTGACAAGCTGCTGGCCCCGGCAGCAGACGTCAAGGCTTCGCCGGCCAAGGACAAAGTCGCTGATATGGCTGAGGCCGATGTCGACGTTTGAAGTCTTTAAATGACACTTGTACTCGATACCCTCGTCGCGGTGCGGCGAACGGCCATGGACCTGCTCGCACGTCGCGAGCACGGTCGAGTCGAGCTGACGCGTAAACTTCGTCAGCGCGGCGCTGAGGCGGACATGATCGAAACAGCCCTCGACCGTTTGACGGAAGACGGGCTGCTTTCCGAAGCCCGTTATCTTGAAAGCTTTGTTTCCTACCGAGCCCGTTCCGGTTATGGCCCTCTGCGAATCCGCGAGGAACTGAGCCAGCGTGGTTTGCAACGCGCGGATATCGAACTCGCCCTGCGCGAAAGCGGTATCAATTGGCAGGAGCAACTTCATGAAACCTGGCAACGGAAATTCTCCGGGCATTTGCCGATTGATGCCAGGGAGCGCGCCAAACAAGGCCGGTTCCTGGCGTATCGGGGTTTCTCGATGGAGATGATCAACCGCTTGTTCAGCGGCAGAAGCATCGACGATTAAAACGGTTAAAACGAAACGGCCCGCTATGAAAATAGCGGGCCGTTTTTTTTTTGCCTTCAAATTACCTTTGAGGGCTCTCGACTGCGTTGCGTGGTTTGCGGCTTGGAATCAGCCCAGTTTTCCGGCAAGTTGATGAAGTCGACCAGCTCCCTCAAGCGCCCTTGATTGCGGGCGGTGAAGGCAAAAGCCAATCGCGCCAGATGGCTGAACTGGGCGTCGTCGTGTTCTTCGCCGCTGTAAGCATGTTGATGGAAATGGCCGCTCAAACACAGATCGGCGAAGGCTTCCTGCATATGCTCCAACGCCTGATCGCTGAGCTTGTGATTCATGCGAATCACGAATTGCCCCTTGAGCCAGCGGCTGGAGTGGAAGTTGCTGTAAAACTGGGTGATCTGTTCCACCGCTTCCTCTACGGTGTAGACCAGTCGCATCAGCTTCATGTCAGTCGGCAGGATGTAGCGGTTTTCCTCCAGTTGTTGGCGGATGAAATCCATCGCGCCTTGCCAGAATGTACCGCCCGGTGCATCCAGCAAAACCACCGGAACCAGTGGGCTTTTGCCGGTCTGGATCAGTGTCAGCACCTCCAGTGCTTCATCCAGCGTGCCGAATCCGCCCGGGCATAGCACCAATGCGTCGGCCTCCTTGACGAAGAACAGCTTGCGGGTGAAGAAAAAGTGGAACGGAAGCAGGTTGCCGGTACCGTTCACGGTCGGGTTGGCATGCTGTTCGAAGGGCAGGGTGATGTTGAACCCGAGGCTGTGGTCCCGGCCTGCGCCTTCGTGGGCGGCGGCCATTATGCCGCCACCGGCACCGGTGATCACCATCATGTCGGCGCTCGCCAGTTTCGCGCCGAGTTCTCGGGCAAGTGCATACAGTGGATGCTCGACCGGCGTGCGCGCCGAGCCGAACACGGTGACCTTGCGTCGGCCCTTGAATTGTTCCAGAACCCGAAACGCTTGCTCCAGCTCGCGCAGGGCTTGCAACGTGATCTTGGCGTTCCAGCGGTTGTGGTCTTCCTGGGCCATGCGCAGCACGGTCAGGATCATGTCGCGGTAGATGGGGATGTTCGGACTGTTGGGGGAAACACGGTTGAGTTGTTCTTCGACCTGGCTGATGAGGTCGGGACCGCTTTCCTGAAAATGACGGCTGAGCAGGTCATTCGGTTGGTAAGGCATTCAACGTCTCCTTCTGCACAGAGCGGGTAGCCCTGACGCGCGGCGTCAGGGCTGCGCTGCAAAAAAACACACAATCGGCAGTTCCTTTCCTGCCGCTGACAAATAATCGCGAATACTCTGAATCTAGACCCTTACGCGTGATTGCGCTGACTTGATCTTTGCGCTGCAACGTTGCGGATGGCAATCGCTTGTTGGTTTCCCGGCCGGTGACTTCACCGCTCGTCTGAACATACGCCGGGTTTCGAACCCTCTGATTAACTAACGTACAGGCGCCTTACTACAACTTCGCGTTACTGACCTTAGGCAAGGTGCAAGCTATTCAAGGATTTGTGGGTAGCAAGGAGGCGGGATGTATGGCCAGAGTGATTCTGGAAATCGATACGCAGCTGTATCGGATGTTGAAGGCGTCAGCCGAGACCAACCAAGTGAGTCTCGAAGAGGAGTGCTGCCGAAGGTTGGCAGGCGGGGAGCGTCGTTCGAGTTATCTACAGGCCTTGGTGGCCGAACTGCGCGCCGAGGATGAACAACGGCGCGCCAATTCGCGATGATTATTTCTTTTTCGCCGGAGCAGTTTTCGGGCAATCCGAATCCTGGTAGCTGGCGGCGCCGACAGCCTTGTTGGTTTTCACTTCGGTGAATTCGTAACGCATGATCGCGCCTTTGGCCATCAGCTTGCGGTACGCAGGGTTGTTGCAGACCGATGCCCCCAACTGGAAATACACGGCTTTAGGGTCCGCGCGCATTTTGTCGGCGTGGCTCTTTTGTACGCTCAGGTGGTTGATCAACTGAGTGCCTTCAACGGTGTAGCCCTGATCGAGAATGTCTTCGTTGATTGCCCGTGGCGTGCCGACGCTGCTTTGGGCGGCGACGTTGCGCAGCTCTCTGTTCAGATTCTGCTCACTCAAGGATGCAGCTTGAGCGGTGAAGGACGACGCCAGCAGAATGGCAGCGGTGGGAACGATAAGGCGCAGCATGAAACTCTCCTGGTTCAGTGACTGGTGTTTCGACCAGCCACGTGACTGTGCGTTCAGTGGCGGCGAATTATAGGGGAGCCGGTCTGGACGGTACAGGCTTGTCCCCCTCGCTCTGGTAAACTGCCGGCATTCATTGCCCTGCCGAGTGTTGTTCGTGTCGAGTTTCCCTATTGTGTCGCGCCGCCCGTGATCAAACATGCCCCCAACGCCGTAGCCCGCCTGCGCGATCAGCGCGAGGACGAGGGCATCAAGCCGATTCAGGCCCGAGGCTTTCGCTCCGAGCGCTGCCGCGACTGTCGGGTGATTATCAGCCATTGCCTGTGCGCCTGGCGGCCAAGCGTCGACACCCGCTCGGGTGTGTGCCTGATCATGACTGGCAAGGAAGTGTTCAAACCGAGCAACACCGGTTGGCTGATTGCTGATGTCGTGCGCGATAACCACGCGTTCATCTGGTCACGTACCGAGCCCGACCCGCAGATGTTGGTGCTGCTCAATGACCCGCAATGGCAGCCGTATCTAGTGTTTCCGGGTGAATATGTCGAGCCGTCGCGGGTGACCAACACCGTCGAACTCGATAGCAGTAAGCGCCCGCTGTTTATCCTGCTGGACGCGACCTGGACCGAAGCCCGCAAGATCTTCCGCAAGAGCCCGTACTTCGATCGTTTGCCTATTCTCAGCCTGCTGCCTGACAAGCTGTCTCGCTACCGTTTGCGCCGCTCGACCCGCAGCGAGCACCTGTGCACCGCTGAAGTCGCTGCACTTTGCCTGGAGCTGGCGGGGGACAGCGACGCGGCGTCGGCACTGGACGCCTATTTCGATGTGTTCAGCCAACATTATCTGGGTGCCAAACAGCAATTGGATATGAATGAATCAACGCCGGCCCACGCCGAGTTGCAACCCTTTATACGAAAGCCGCAGGCGGACTTGGCCCAATAGTGGCTCATACTGCCTACAGCGGCGGCCGTGTTGCTTGACCACCCCGTCTTCGCTGGGCATGCTTGGCGCCGATTAGGGTGCGGCCAAGGTTTGAAACGCCGTGTTTGCTGGTTATTGGCGTTGAACGTGCCCCTGTGGATGCCGTTGCAAGCGGCATCTTGAGTTGCTTTGGCCAGACCCGAATGCACCGGGTCTGCCATCAAAAAACAGGATCATTTGAAAAATGGCCACATACGACATCCTGATTGCCGATGATCACCCCCTGTTTCGTAGCGCCCTGCATCAAGCGGTGACGCTGGGCCTTGGCCCGGATGTGCGGCTGGTGGAAGTGGCGAGCATCGCCGAACTGGAAACGCGCCTGACCGAAAAGGCTGACTGGGATCTGGTCCTGCTGGATCTGAACATGCCGGGCGCGTTCGGTTTTTCCGGGTTGGTGATGTTGCGCGGGCAATATCCGCAAATTCCGGTGGTGATGGTCTCGGCTCAGGAAGAAGCCTCGGTGATGGTCAAATCCCGCGAGTTCGGCGCCAGTGGATTTATCCCCAAGTCCAGTGACCTCAGCGTGATTCAGGAAGCCGTGCGCAAAGTGCTCGATGGCGATGTGTTCTGGCCACCGCAAGCTTTTGAAGCGGTCAGCGTCTCTGACGAAGCCAAAGCCGCCAGCGATGGCTTGGCCAGCCTGACACCGCAGCAGTTCCGCGTATTGACCATGGTCTGCGAAGGCCTGTTGAACAAGCAGATTGCCTATGAGTTGAGTGTGTCGGAAGCGACCATCAAGGCCCATGTCACGGCGATCTTTCGCAAGCTGAATGTGCGTACCCGAACGCAGGCAGCATTGCTTCTGCAACAACTTGAGTCAATTCCGAGCCAATAATGGCTGGCGCGTTCACGCTTTTTTGACTTTTGTTGATCTAGCTTTCCCACTCCTTTTTGGTTGGTTTCTACTTTATGTCACCTTTCAAGGGCCAGACTGGCCTGAAACGCATCCTTAACGCCTCCGGTTACTCACTGGATGGTCTACGTGCAGCCTTCACCGGCGAAGCGGCGTTCCGCCAACTGGTGCTGCTCAATGTGGTGCTGGTTCCACTGACGTTCTTCCTGAACGTGAGCCGTGTTGAACAGGCGCTGTTGATCGCCGTGTGCCTGCTGGCGCTGATCGTCGAACTGCTGAACTCGGCAGTGGAAGCGGCCATCGACCGCATCTCGCTGGAGCTGCACCCACTGTCCAAAAACGCCAAGGACATGGGCAGCGCCGCGCAATTTGTCGCGCTGAGCATGATCGCTCTGGTGTGGGCAGTGATTCTGCTTTAAGCGATCGTCGGCAAGACGATCTCGTCGCTGCGCTGGACCCCTGCGGTGAAAGCGCGGCACAGCTCGAGAAACTCGCGCATGGCCGAGGTCTGGTATTTCTGTTTGTGCCAGATGAAGTAGAACTGTCGCGCCAGATCCAGATCCGGCGTTTCCACCGCCACCAGACTGCCGCGCCGGAACGCATCACGCAGCGCGAGCCGTGAGATGCAGCCAATCCCCAGCCCCGATTCCACTGCACGTTTGATCGCTTCGGTGTGTTCCAGCTCCAGACGGATATTCAGCGCACTGCGATGGTGACGCATGGCCTGATCAAAGGTCAGGCGCGTGCCGGAGCCTTGTTCGCGCAGAATCCACGCCTCGTGCGTCAACTCTTCCATGGTCGCGCTGCCGCGTTTGGCCAGTGGATGCTGCGGCGCGCAGAACACCACCAGCTCATCCTCGACCCAGCTCTGCACTTCGATGTCCGGATGGCTACAATCGCCTTCGATTAGACCCAGATCAATTTCGTAGTGAGCGACCTGTTGCACGATATTGGCGGTGTTCTGTACGTGCAGCTTCACCTGACTTTCCGGGTGGCGTTGCATGAAGCTGCCGATCAGCAGGGTCGCCAGGTAATTGCCGATGGTCAGCGTCGCACCGACGGCCAGTGAGCCGAAACCGGACTTGCCGTTGAGCAGGTCTTCGATTTCCTTGGCCTGATCGAGCAGGGCCACCGCTTGCGGCAACAGCTGTTTGCCGAGGGCGTTGAGGCTCAGCCGTTTGCCGGCGCGGTCGAACAGCTGGCAGCTGGACTGGCGCTCCAGTTCGGTGATCGAGGTGCTCGCGGCCGACTGTGAGAGGTTGAGCAGACCCGCAGCACGGGACACGCTTTCCTGCTGGGCGACGGCGACGAAGACTTGCAGTTGACGGAGAGTAAATCGCATATCGATATAACCGATAACCCTTATCTTAATAATCCAGTTAACAGATATTGTCGTCGCTATTAGAATGCGATGCAATTGCGCACATTCGGCCTGCCCTCGTTGGCCTCAAGACACGCGCAGACCCAATATCCAGGAGTCAAACGTACATGAGCAACATGAACCACGAGCGTGTCCTCAGTGTTCATCACTGGAACGATACCCTGTTCAGCTTCAAGTGCACCCGCGACCCGGGCCTGCGCTTCGAGAACGGGCAGTTCGTGATGATCGGCCTGCAACAGCCAAACGGCCGCCCGCTTATGCGCGCTTACTCGATCGCCAGCCCGAACTGGGAAGAGCATCTGGAGTTCTTCAGCATCAAGGTGCCTGATGGCCCGCTGACTTCGCAGTTGCAGCACCTGAAGGAAGGCGACGAGATCATCATCAGCAAAAAGCCTACGGGCACGCTGGTGCTGGATGACCTGAAGCCTGGCAAACACCTTTACCTGCTCAGCACCGGCACCGGTCTGGCGCCGTTCATGAGCGTGATTCAGGATCCTGAAACCTACGAGCGTTTCGAAAAAGTGATCCTGTGCCACGGTGTTCGCTACGTCAATGAAGTCGCCTACCGCGAATTCATCACCGAGCATCTGCCGCAGAACGAATTCTTCGGCGAAGCGCTGCGCGACAAGCTGATCTACTACCCAACCGTGACCCGCGAGCCGTTCGAGAATGAAGGTCGCCTGACTGATCTGATGCGCAGCGGCAAGCTGTTTAGCGACATCGGCCTGCCGCCGATCAACCCACAGGACGACCGCGCCATGCTGTGCGGCAGCCCGAGCATGCTCGACGAGACCAGCGAAGTGTTGAACAGCTTCGGGCTGAAAGTCTCGCCGCGGATGCGCGAGCCGGGTGATTACCTGATCGAGCGTGCGTTCGTCGAGAAGTAAGCACCAGCCTATGTGGGAGCGAGCTTGCTCGCGAATGCGGTTTACCAGCTCCATTTATGGAGACTGACACAACGCCTTCGCGAGCAAGCTCGCTCCCACAGTGGGTTTTTAGTGTGGCAGTAAAAACCCGCGTTGCCTGAGAAGGCAGCGCGGGCTTTTCCGTTTTCGGGTTTCAGGTGTTGGCGGGGATGACTTCGAGGACGCGAATCTGCTCGGGCACAGGGTAATGCCAGCGCACGTCCAGATCCCAGAATTGCGCGCCGTATTCACGTTCCGGCGCTGGCGTTTGATACGCCGGGCGTGGATCCTGCGCCAAACATTGTTCGATCAACTCAACCAATGGCTCGGCCAGGCGCTGTGCGTGTGTGTGCGCTTGTTGCAGGGCTGTGTCCGTCCACTGCACGTCAATCAGTTGCGGCGCGGCGCTGGCGATGCTGTTGGAGGCGCCGGGGATGATGTCGGCGTAAGGCACGTAGGGTTTGATGTCGAGAATCGGCGTGCCGTCGAGCAAGTCAATGCCGGAGATAAACAGGCGATTGGCTTCGACCTTGTCCAGTTTCACCACGGATTGGCCAATGCCATTCGGGCGGTGAGTGGCGCGGGTGGCGAACACGCCCATGGATTTGTTGCCGCCGAGCCGGGGAGGGCGCACTTTCAGGCGCGGTTTGTCTTCTAAAGCCTGGTGGAACAGGAACAGCAGCCAGACATGACTGACCTGCTCCAGACCCTGCACCGCCTCACCCTGATCGAACGGCGCCACCAGTTCCAGCACGCCACGGGCGGCGGGTGCCAATTGCGGTTGGCGCGGGATGGCGAACTTCTCCTTGAAGCAGGAGTGGACGAAGCCGATGGGGGAAACGCTGTAGGTCATGGTTTGAGGTCGGAAGCGGGATCAGGGCGGGCATGATAACCCTTCCATGGTCATGATCGTCGCTGCCTGTGCCGGCCTCTTCGCGAGCAAGCTCGCTCCCACAAGGAATCTTCGGTAAATACAGAACTCCCGTACGCCGATAAACCTGTGGGAGCGAGCTTGCTCGCGAATGCCGCGCCGCCGATCTCAGAGGCTGAACCCACCATCCAGAGGAATAATATTCCCGGTCATATACGCCCCTGCCGTACTCGCCAGGCTGATCGCCAGCGCCGCCATCTCTTCCTCTCGCCCCCAGCGTTTCATCGGAATCAGCGCCGTGTCTTCGGCCAATGCCTGCTCATCGTTGCCAATATGCTGGGTCATCTTGCTCGGAAACCTGCCCGGTGCGATCACGTTGACGTTGATGTGCTGGCTCACCAGTTCGCGTGCCAGAATCCGCGACAACTGATGCAGGGCGGCCTTGCTCGGTCCATAGGCATAGGCTTGCTCGCCGAAGGAAGAAATCCCCGCTACCGAACCGATATTGATGATCCGCGCCGGATTCGCCGCTGAGCCGGCCTTGCGCAACAGCGGCAGAAACTGCTGGATGCAACTGAATACCGACGTCACGTTGAGCTGCATGACTTTCTCCCAGCCCTTGACCGGGTAGCTCTCCAGCGGCGCGCCCCAGGTGGTGCCGGCGTTGTTCACCAGAATATCCAGATGAGTGATCTGCTCGGCCAATCGTGCGGCCAATTCCTGAACGCCTTCTTCAGTCGCCAGATTCGCCGCCACGCCATGACAGGTGCCCAGCGCGCCGAGTTCTTCGGCCGTTTGATGACAGGCTTCGGCGTCGCGGGCGCAGACGAAAACGCGGGCGCCGGCCTCGACGAAAGCCTTGGCGATCATTTTGCCGATACCACGGGTGCCACCGGTCACCAGAGCGGTGCGGCCTTGCAGGGAAAAGTACGGGTGCATGGCAAATCCTGAGTGCTAGGGATCAATACACCCTAGTCGTCAGCCGCGAAAAGCGGAGCCACTATTTTTGCGAGGAATGAGGATGCATACAGCCGAGCTTCAAGCCGCCGCCCGGGCGGCTCAAGGCTGGCGGGGCTTACTGCGGGCGAACGCGCAGGGTCAGGCCCTTGAGGAAGTTGCGCAGCAATTGATCGCCGCACGGGCGATAGTTGGTGTGACCAACCTTGCGGAACAGCGCGCTCAGCTCAGGTTTGGACACCGGGAACTCGGCAGCCTTGAGGATGGCGTGCATGTCGTCTTCTTTCAGTTCGAAGGCCACGCGCAGCTTTTTCAGGATGATGTTGTTGGTGACCGGCAGTTCGATTGGCTGCGGCGGACGGCTTTCGTCCTTGCCGCGCTTGAAGATCACCAGACCGTCAAGGAAGTGCGCGATGACTTCGTCCGGGCAGCGCACGAAGCCTTCTTCGTCTTCTTCTTTCTTGTCGAGGTATTTCACCAGGTCGTCGAGGGCGATTTCCATGCCGCCGGTCTTGGTGATTTCGATGACTTTCTTGTCGCTGATGTCGAGCATGTAGCGCACGCTGCGCAATACGTCGTTATGAATCATGTGGGCAATCCTGATCTTTCGCTGTGGGCATCGCGCGGGGCGCTGCCGAAAATGTGGGGCGGCAAAACAGAGTCGTCAGAACTTCTCTTTGCCGGACATGTAGCGCCATTGGCCGACGGGCACCTTGCCGATGGACACGCCGCCAATGCGGATGCGGCGCACGCTGATAACCTTCAAGCCAACGGCCTGGCAGAGCTGGGCAATGATCCCCGGCTGCGGGTTTTTCATGGCGAAGCGCAGGCGGTTTTCGTTCTGCCAGCTGGCTTTGACCGCCGGCAACTCCTTGCCCTTGTGGGTGAGGCCGTGCGTCAAGCGGTTGAGGCCGTGAGCGACCATATCGCCCTCTACTTCAACCACGTATTCCTGCTCGATCTTGGCGGAGTCGGCGGTGAGCTTGCGCAGGATTTTCCAGTCTTGGGTGAATACCAGCAGACCGCTGGCATTGGCCTGCAGGTCGGCGCTGGTGCTCAGACGCAGGAAATGCCCGCGCAACGGGCGTTTGCCGTAGCGGTGCTCTTCGCTCAGGGTTTCGGCGCTGATCAACTGCATAGCGCTGTCGGTATCGATGCCGGCCGGGACGTTGAGCAGAATAGTGACTGGCTCAGGCGCGCTGGCCTTGGCGTCCTTGTCGAGCTCGACCTTTTGGCCTTCGACCTTGAATTGCGGCTCGTCGATGACTTCGCCGTCCACGGTGACCCAGCCGCCCTCGATGAACAGCTCGGCCTCCCGGCGGGAGCAACCGACCAGTTCGATGAGGCGTTTGGAGAGGCGAATCGGGTCAGTCATGACAGGGCCGTAACAAAAAAGGGGTGGGCATTGTACCTGTCTGGCGCCGGTTAAGCCCGGTTCCATTTACAGGGTGTTCGCATTACTTGTGGGAGCTATGTTGTGTCAGCCGTTGCCTGATCGTTGCTGGGGTTGGCGCAAACGCATATGCAGCAACGGATATGGCTGGCCCATGCCATCGACCTCCGAGCGTCCTATCACTTCGAAACCCTGCTTGAAGTAAAACCCCAGCGCCTGCGGGTTCTGTTCGTTGACGTCCAGTTCATCGGCGTTCAGGTGCTCCATGGCGTAACACAATAATCGCTTGCCCAGGCCCTGACCGCGATGCGCGGGGTCAATAAACAGCATCTCGATTTTGCCCGCTGCAACACCGGCAAACCCGGTGATGCGCTGGTGGCTGTCCTTGGTGCAGATCAGCATCACCGCGTCGAGGTAGCGGGTTAGCACCAGTTTGCGCAGCAGCTCGATATAGCTGTCCGGCAGAAAATCATGGGTTGCGCGGACCGAGGCCTCCCAGACCCGGGTCAGTTCCTGATAGTCGCTGAGTTTCGGCGTGTGGATGACCGAATGGTGACGCATGCCCGATAGCCTCTTTATCTGGTGTGATGGGAGTCCTTCCCCCCACAAACGATAGCCGTAAAAAAGCCCCGCATCTTCCATAAAAGAGCGGGGCTTTGGGTATTTTTGTCGAGGGGTACGGCTTGGCAGATTCATCGCTGGCGAGAATTACCCCCTCACCCCAGCCCTCTCCCCAAGGGGGCGAGGGGGAAAGGGAGCCGATCTTCGTGCTTTTCAAAACTGAGTTCGACACGATAATTCAGGTCGATGTACTCCGAAAATACACCTCGGTCCGTCCCCTCTCCCTCTGGGAGAGGGCTAGGGTGAGGGGCTTTTGACGTTCAGATCAGATCAGATCTGCTCAGCCCACAAATCGTATTCGTCAGCATCAGTCACTTTGCACCAGACCTTGTCGCCCGGCTTGAGGTTGCTGCCGTTGTCGATGAACACGTTGCCGTCGATTTCCGGGGCATCGAAGAAGCAGCGGCCGACCGCGCCTTGCTCGTCGACTTCGTCCACCAGCACTTCGATTTCGCGGCCGATGCGCAGTTGCAGGCGCGCCGAGCTGATGGCTTGCTGGTGTGCCATGAAGCGATCCCAGCGATCCTGCTTGACGTCGTCCGGCACGATGTCCAGATCCAGGTCATTGGCCGGTGCGCCTTCAACCGGCGAATACTGGAAGCAGCCGACGCGGTCGAGCTGGGCTTCGGTCAGCCAGTTCAGCAGGTACTGGAAGTCTTCCTCGGTTTCGCCCGGGAAGCCAACAATGAAAGTCGAGCGGATGATCAGGTCCGGGCAGATTTCACGCCAGTTCTTGATGCGCGCCAGGGTCTTGTCTTCGAACGCCGGGCGTTTCATCGACTTCAACACTTTCGGGCTGGCGTGCTGGAACGGGATGTCCAGGTACGGCAGGATCTTGCCGGCGGCCATCAGCGGGATCAGCTCGTCGACGTGCGGGTACGGGTAGACGTAGTGCAGACGCACCCAGACGCCCAGTGTGCTCAGCGCTTCGCAGAGTTCGGTCATGCGGGTTTTTACCGGCGCGCCGTTCCAGAAGCCGGTGCGGTATTTCACGTCAACACCGTAAGCGCTGGTGTCCTGGGAGATCACCAACAGCTCTTTGACGCCGGATTTGACCAGACGCTGGGCTTCGTCGAGCACATCACCCACTGGACGGCTGACCAGTTTGCCGCGCATCGAGGGGATGATGCAGAAGCTGCAGCTGTGGTTGCAGCCTTCGGAAATCTTCAGGTAGGCGTAGTGGCGCGGGGTCAGCTTGATGCCTTGCGGCGGCACCAGATCGATCAGCGGGTTGTGATCTTTACGCGGCGGCACGACCTGGTGCACGGCGTTGACCACTTGCTCGTACTGCTGCGGACCGGTCACGGCCAGCACGCTCGGGTGCACCTTGCGGATGTTGCCCTCTTCCACGCCCATGCAGCCGGTGACGATGACTTTGCCGTTTTCCTTGATCGCTTCGCCGATCACTTCCAGCGATTCGGCCTTGGCCGAGTCGATAAAGCCGCAGGTGTTGACCACCACGACGTCGGCGTCCTGATAAGTGGACACCACGTCATAGCCTTCCATGCGCAGCTGGGTCAGGATCCGTTCGGAGTCGACCAGAGCTTTCGGGCAACCCAGGGATACGAAACCAACCTTGGGATTGGCTGGCGCAGGAGTGGTGGACATGTCTAACCTCGGTATTTTGTGACATCGATTGCCTGACGCGGGAATCGACGGATGGGCGCTTAGGGCGCGCCTCTGATCAAAAAGTGCGCAATTCTATCGGTGGACAGCGCACTTGACCAGCTTTATGCCGGGAAATACGACGAGTGCTGCGCTATGCTTCGGGCCGTTGCGCTTTACTGAATTTTTACAGTCAAGAAAACGTCTGTTACAGGACGTAAAATCGCGCATGCTGCACCACAAAGCATAGTGCTTCGTTCAAAGAAGCCGGTCTGGAATCAGGAGTTGTTGGATGGGTCAGGCAAGTAGTCACGCGGCGGGTGTCGAGGGTTCGGCCTCTAAACCGCTGAGCATGCTGGTCGCTGCGGTCGGGGTGGTTTACGGCGACATTGGCACGAGCCCGTTGTACACCCTTAAAGAAGTGTTTTCGGGCGGCTATGGCGTGGCCGTCAATCACGACGGCGTGCTGGGCATTCTGTCGTTGATCTTCTGGTCGCTGATCTGGGTCGTGTCAATCAAGTACATGTTGTTCGTCCTGCGCGCCGACAACCAGGGCGAGGGCGGGATCATGGCGCTCACCGCACTGGCGCGGCGAGCGGCGGGTGAGCGCAAGAAGCTGCGTTCGTTGCTGGTGGTCTGCGGGCTGATCGGTGCGGCGCTGTTTTACGGCGACAGCATGATCACCCCGGCGATTTCCGTTCTATCGGCGATTGAGGGGCTCGGCCTGGCGTTCGATGGCATCGATCATTGGGTGGTACCGCTGTCGCTGGTCGTACTGGTCGCGTTGTTTCTGATCCAGAAGCACGGCACGGCACGCATCGGCATCCTCTTCGGGCCGATCATGGTCACCTGGTTTGTGGTGCTCGGCGCCCTCGGCGTGTACGGCATCAGCCAGCGCCCAGAGGTGTTGCACGCGATGAACCCGATGTGGGCGGTGAACTTCTTCGTCGTTCATCCGGGCATGGGCGTGGCGATTCTCGGCGCCGTTGTACTGGCGCTGACCGGTGCTGAAGCGCTGTATGCCGACATGGGCCACTTCGGTCGCAAGCCGATTGCCCGCGCCTGGTTCATCCTCGTGTTGCCGGCGCTGGTCCTCAATTACTTCGGTCAGGGCGCCTTGCTGCTGGAAAACCCGGAAGCGGCGCGTAACCCGTTCTATCTGCTGGCGCCGAGCTGGGCGTTGATTCCGCTGGTCGGGCTGTCGACGCTGGCCACCGTGATCGCCTCGCAAGCGGTGATTTCCGGTGCGTTCTCCCTGACCCGTCAGGCGATTCAGCTCGGATACATCCCACGCATGTACATCCAGCACACCTCCAGCGATGAGCAGGGCCAGATCTACATCGGCGCGGTGAACTGGGCGCTGATGGTTGGCGTGGTGCTGCTGGTGCTGGGCTTCGAGTCCTCCGGTGCGCTGGCCTCGGCCTACGGCGTGGCGGTGACCGGTACCATGCTGATGACCACCATTCTGGTGTCGGCGGTAATGCTGCTGCTATGGAAATGGCCACCGCTGTTGGCGGTACCGGTGCTGCTTGGTTTCCTGATCGTGGACGGTCTGTACTTCGCCGCCAACGTGCCGAAGATCGTTCAGGGCGGTGCGTTCCCTGTGATCGCCGGTATCGCCCTGTTCGTGCTGATGACTACCTGGAAGCGCGGCAAGCAACTGCTGGTCGAGCGTCTCGACGAAGGCGCGCTGCCGCTGCCGATCTTCATCAGCAGCATCCGCGTGCAACCGCCGCACCGGGTGCAGGGCACGGCGGTGTTCCTCACCGCGCGCTCCGACGCCGTACCACACGCCTTGTTGCACAACTTGCTGCACAACCAGGTGCTGCACGAGCAGGTTGTGCTGCTGACCGTCGTCTACGAAGACATCCCGCGCGTTCCGCCTTCACGGCGTTTCGAAGTGGATGCCTTCGGTGATGGCTTCTTCCGGGTGATCCTGCACTTCGGCTTCACCGACGAGCCGGACGTGCCGCAGGCGCTGAAGCTGTGTCATCTGGATGAACTCGACTTCAGCCCGATGCGCACGACGTACTTCCTCAGCCGCGAAACGGTGATTGCCTCGAAACTCGAAGGCATGGCGCGTTGGCGCGAGGCGTTGTTTGCGTTCATGTTGAAGAATGCCAACGGCAATTTGCGCTTCTTTAATCTGCCCTTGAATCGGGTGATTGAGTTGGGGACGCAGGTGGAGATGTAGGCCTCGTCTTACTGAAAAGCCCCCGTCAGCCTTGCGGCTGGCGGGGCTTTTTTGTGCCTGCACATAATCTTCCAATCCACTGCAAATCCCCTGTGGGAGCGAGCTTGCTCGCGAAGACTTAGTGTCAGGAGAAGCATTCTTCGGCTGACCCACCGCATTCGCGAGCAAGCTCGCTCCCACAGGGTATTGGATTGAATCAAGAGGTGCGTTCAGACAGATCAGCTTCGGACTCTGTCTTCGTGCGCGCAGGTCGTGGCATCAGCGCCTGAATCACATCGTCAATCAAGGCCTTGCCCATCATTGTCAAATAATGCGCGGCCCAGGCGTGACGGTCGGTGTCTTTGGCGTAGGCAGCATCTTCGGCGAAGGATTTGGCGAGGTACAGCAGGTCGGAGGATTGGGTCAATGCATCGACTATGGGGATGCCGGAGCGAACGTTGAAATACGCTTGATCGGAGTTGTAGAGGAAGGGGGTGAAGCCGATGGTTTTAACGTTTGCGAGTCCGTGCAGATCAGTTTCGGTCATCGTGTTACTCCTTGGTTCGAAGTGCCGCGACTTTCGTTACCACGCGAAAGGGAGGCAGCTGTACGCAGGGTGGTAAACCGGGAACCAAGGAAGCCGGCACGCCAGAAGGCGTCCCACGCACAGCCGCCATAACTCGATGAGCGCGCTGTTGCGATGGTTTCTCCGGGTTACCACACCCGATCGCTGAATGGGTCAGCGACATCCGGAGAGTATCCCGTCAAAAAACAGCGCAACAGGGCGGCAAGGCACCGCAACACGCGATTCGGAGTTTGCCTACAAGGTCTGTCGGCGTCATCCGATATTGCGAGACTGGAAGTAAACGAAACTAAACGCCATTGGTGATTTACGGGGTTGACGATTCAATGTTGCCGACGATGCAGGTGTCCACGTTTTATGGAATGTGGACACTTGCCGTTTTTGGCTTCATCGAGAGTCAAGATATTTACGAGTGCATGTATAAGGTTTCTGAATCCAGCGAAATTCCATTGTAGGAGTGAGCCTGCTCGCGATAGCGGTGTATCAGTTGGCAAATAGGTGGCTGACACTCCGCTATCGCGAGCAGGCTCACTCCTACAGGGGAATGGGTTCATCGTCCGAGATGTAAAAACCCCCCGAAACTGCGAAGTTGCGGGGGCTTTTTTTGGGTGTGGCTCTGATCACTTTTCAGCGACCGAGTCCTTGCTCCGACGCTTCTGGATCAAATCCACCAACCGCTTCGCCAGCGCCGGGTAGTTCTCGTCGAAGTGATGACCACCCGGCAGTTTCACCGCTTCACCCACCGCAGTCTTGTCGGTGCAGCCACTCTCATCGGCTTCTTCCTCACCGTAGATGCACACAACCTTGGCCGATGGCAGTTTGGCCATTTCCGGGCCGGTGGCGGCTTCTTTGCCGGCGTTGCCGAGCCAGCCTTCGACTTCGATTTCGAAGCTGCCGGTGCGGGCGAAAGCCAGCAGGATGATGGCGTCGACGCGTTGCTGCTCGGTTTCAGGCAGGCGGTTGTAGATCGCCGGCAGGACGTCGGCACCGAACGAGTAACCGGTGAGGATGAAGCGTTTTGTGCCCCATTTCTGCCGGTAGTGCTGCATCAGTTCGGTCAGGTCCAGTGCGCTTTGCTCCGGGCTCTTGTGCTGCCAGTAGTAGCGCAAAGTGTCGATGCCGACGACCGGGTAGCCGATCTTGGCCATCTCGCCCGCCACGTCGCGGTCCAGGTCACGCCAGCCGCCGTCGCCGGAGAGGAACAGGGTCACGGTGTCCTTGGCCTGACCGGCCGGGACTTCCACGACCGGAATCTGCAGACCCCCGGCGGCCTTGTCACCACCGACGAGGATTTTGCGCAGTTCGTTGTTCAGCACCTGCGGCAGGTTGATGTCGTAGTCGCTGATGCTGGTTTCGGCGTTCGGTTGATCGCGCACAAAACCCGCGCTGGCGTCGTCCGGGTTGTCGTTCCACGCTACCAGCCAGTGGCCGTGGGCGGCGGTTTTCGGTAGCAGGTGAGTGCAGCCGGGTTTTTCCAGCGCGAGGTCGACGGATATGGCCTGAGCCTTGTCGTCCTTCTGCTCGGACAACCAGCGCCAGGCCAGCACGGCGCCGGGGCCGATGCCGCTGACCAGCGTGGCCGGGCCGTTCAGTTCGCGCAGGCCGGTTTGCAGGGCGCGGCTTTGCAGCAGGCAGTCTTTGGGCAGAATCACCTGAACAATCTGCGCCGAGGCGCTGCGGCTCAGGGTGCTCAGCTGTTTGTCGCTGAGTTTCTGTTCTTCGGTGACGGCCACCAGCACCTGCGCTTTAGGCTTGGTGCCGGGGATGACGCGGGTCATGGCTGTGCCATCGGCCGGTTTGAGCTGTTCGAGGGTCGGTTCCGGTGCCGGGCGTTTGAGGTACCAGAAACCGCCGCCGGCAATCACGGCCAGCACGATCAGTGCGGCCAGGATGTACTTCAGGGAGCGTTGAATCATCAGCGTTTCACCAATCCAGTCAAGCCGCCCGCGATCAGGGCAGCAGTGTCGGCCAGCGCCACTAGCGGATCGAGTCCGGCGGGCACGGCCATATAACGGGGTTCCCAGTCAGGCTGGAACTTGTCTTTGAAGCGGCGCAAACCTTGGAAGTTGTACAACTGCTCACCACGGCGGAAAACCATCGAGCCCAGACGCTGGGTCAGCGGTGCACCGCGCCGGGGTTGCAACCCCGACAACGGCACCATGCCCAGGCTGAAGCGCGCGTATCCGTGACTCTTATAGTGTTGAATCAGACCGACCATCATGAATTCCATGGTCAGCTTGGGCGCGTCGGGGTGCGCGCGCATCAGGTCGAGACTGGCCAAGTCATGGCTGTAAGTTTCGAGCAGATTGGCGAACGCCACCGGGCGGCCCTCGAAGCGAATCACCGCGATGCGGAAGTGCTTCAGGTAATCGTCGCTGAAACGGCCGAGGGAAAAGCCTTTCTCACGCACGTTCTTGCCGGTCAGCCAAGCGTCGGAAATGACCTTGAGCTCATCCATCGGCGCCTGACCCGGTTCATGGATCTCCAGCGACAGGCCGTCGCGGGTGCCACGGTTCCAGGTGTAACGCAGATCCTTCATTTCTTTGCCCTTGGCTTCCAGGTCAAAGCGAATGAGGTCGACCCGGGCTTCTTCGCCGAGTTTGATCGCGGTCAGGCCGATGTCCATGTAGTACGGCAGGTTTTCCGCGCGCACTTGATAGAACACAGGGCGGGCGTGATGGATGTCGCACAGGTCACGGAACTGCCAGATCATCTCGGCCCGTTGCTGGCCTGGTCCGATCGGGTCGTACAGCGCTACCAGGCTGCGGCCACGGCGGGCGTACATCAGGAACGCTTCGTCGTTCTGGTGAAACAGCAACGCCTTGTCTCCGGTCAGCGCGAGGCCGCCATCGGGTTGCGACGAAGCCATCAGAATCTTTGAGGCGCGATCCAGTTCGTCAGGCGTTGGCAGGTGAATGACCGGGCGCGCAGTGCGCAGCAGCCAGGTCAGCGCGATCACGATCAGCAACACGGCAGCGCCGAGCAGCGAACGCAGACCGCGTGGTGCGTCAGCGTCGAGGGTGAATTGCCACCAGAGTTGATGGCTGTACGGGACGTCTTGATAGGCGAACAGCAGCAACCAGGCCGAAGCCCCCAGCACACATAGGCTGGCCACCAGATACAGCGGCGAGAACGGCAACTCGGTCAAGCGACTCGGACGGTAGAACGAGCGGCGGAACACCCCCAGCAGGCTTGCCGTCAGGGTCATCAGCACGGCTTCTTCCCAGTCGAAGCCTTTGAGCAGCGAGAGCAGGGCGCCGACCAGCAACAGAATGGTGGTGAGCATCCACGCCGCCGATAACCGACGACGCAAGCCTTGGGCGAGCAACAGGCACAGCACGCCGATCAGGCTGGCGCCGAAGTGCGAAGCGTCGACCAGTCGATGCGGGATCAGAAAACCGATGTGCTCCAGGCGCGTATCGATCTCTGGGGTGGCGCCGGAGAACAGCAGCACCACGCCGGAGAGGAACACCAGCACCGCCAGAATCGGCGCAGCCAGACCGGACGCCGCGCGCATGGTCTGAGTCTGAAACAGCCGCTGGCCTTCGTTGATCAGCAGCAGTACGCAAGCCACCAGCAGCGGTGCCACGACATAGATCAGGCGATACAGCAGCAACGCAGCAGCGAGTGGCGCGGCACCGAGTTGGTCGGCGAAGGCAGCCAGCAGAATTGCTTCAAACACCCCGACGCCGCCCGGCACATGGCTGAGCACACCCGCGGCCAGGGCCAGCAGATACACCAGCAGGAACGCGCCAAACGGTGGGGCTTCCGGCAGCAGCAGATAAAGCACGGTGGCGGCAACGGCGACATCGAGGGCGGTGATGACCAGTTGCAGGAGCGTCAGGCGTCGACCCGGCAGGCGCAAGGTGCGGCGGCCAGCCTTGACCAGCAGGTTGTGCGCGTAAGGTTGTTCCGGCAGGCGCCGACGATAGATGCCGATCGCCAGAATCGCGCCCAGCAGGAGTACGGCGCCAGCAACCGTGCCGAGCAGTCCTCCAGACAACCCCAAGGCCTGGGACGCGGCGGGCAGATTGCTGAGGGTTGCGAGTGCGGCCAGTGGCGGCAAAGCGCAGCCCAGCGACAGGCTGGCGAACAAGGTCATGTGCGCGACTTGCGAAGCGCTCACGCCCAGCCGTGCATATAAACGGTAGCGCACCGAACCGCCGGACAGCAGCGACAGGCCGATCGCATTACCGATCGCAAACGCGGTGAAGCCGCCGAGGGCCAGCGTGCGCGGTGGCAATGTCACGCCAGCGTAGCGGGCGGCCGACCATTCATAGCCCAGCAGAATAATGAAGCCGACCACGGTCGCACCGAAGGCGCCGAGCAGGGCAGGTTTCGGCACGTCGAGAATCGAGTCGTGCAAGGCATCGAGATCGAGTTCAGCGAGCAGATGGCGGCAGGCAATCAGCGCAATGGCAAACAGCAGCAGAGTGACTGCCAGACCGATGGGTTGACGGTATTTGCTTAACCGATCCAGCAAGCGCAAACGCTCGGGCTTGATCGGGTGTTCCGCTGTGACAGTGCCTTGTGGATCAGACGAGTTGGCGCGCATCAATCACCTCTTGGATTGTGCGCGACAGGATGGAGGTATCCAGCCAAGTTACCAATCCCTGTAGAAAAAAATAATCACAAAATATTACGCCTCTCACCTAGGATCGGCGAGGGCAGTCATGGATTGCAGACGTCTGCGCCGCGACTCAAGCATAGTCGCAGCCCGGCGCATCTGATGATCCTGGACGGTTCACTGCACGATGACAGCTCATTGTTGCGAAAGGACTTTTTCCACAGATACAAAAAAGGCCACTCTTTCGAGTAGCCTTTTTTGATGTTTGGTTGCGGGAGCCGGATTTGAACCGACGACCTTCGGGTTATGAGCCCGACGAGCTACCAGACTGCTCCATCCCGCGTCTGTGTGGCGGCATTCTACAGGCGAACGGCGAGGTGTCAACAGCTAATCCCGTAAAGGGTCAAATAAGTGTGAAATCGCGTCAAACGGTCGCAGGTGATGAGTTAACCATCGGAAATGCAAGGAATTCCCGTTTGGAGGAGGGCGCTCGTTACGGGCTTGTTTTTGCAAAACAGGCACGCACAAAAAAGGCCACTCTTTCGAGTAGCCTTTTTTGATGTTTGGTTGCGGGAGCCGGATTTGAACCGACGACCTTCGGGTTATGAGCCCGACGAGCTACCAGACTGCTCCATCCCGCGTCTGTGTGTCGGCATTCTACAGAGGATCGCTGGGGTGTCAACCTTCAATTTGAATAAAATCCGTTGAGGTTCAATCGGTTAGCGCTTTTATTGATGCCTTGAGCAGGCCGCAGGGCAGGTGGGGCAAGGCTTTCAGCTCTATTGGCGGTCGTTCTTCGATTGAGAAAATAAATTCAACGGCCATTTCCTACAGATGGAAAAGAACATTCAGACCACTGGTGCTATATACAGGTGTGGGTGAGATACTGCCGATCCGGCTCGCCACGTTTCCTTTTCTGACATGACTCAGCGAAAAATCATCCACGTCGACTGTGACTGTTTCTACGCCGCCATCGAGATGCGCGATGACCCGCGTCTGGCCGGCAAGCCGTTGGCGGTGGGTGGGTCGGCGGATCGGCGTGGGGTGATCGCCACCTGTAATTACGAGGCGCGGGCGTATGGCGTGCGATCGGCCATGTCCTCCGGGCACGCTCTAAAGCTGTGCCCCGACCTGACCATCGTCAAGCCGCGCATGGATGCTTACCGTGAAGCGTCAAAGGAAATTCACACGATCTTTGCCGATTACACCGACTTGATCGAGCCTTTGTCGCTGGATGAGGCCTACCTCGACGTGTCGGACAGCGCGCATTTCGGCGGCAGTGCCACGCGCATTGCCCAGGACATCCGCCGCCGCGTTTCCAATCAGTTGCATATCACTGTCTCCGCAGGCGTGGCGCCGAACAAGTTTCTGGCGAAGATTGCCAGCGACTGGAAGAAGCCCAACGGATTGTTCGTCATCACCCCCGATCAGGTCGAAGACTTTGTCAGCGGCCTGCCGGTAAGCAAGCTGCACGGTGTGGGCAAAGTCACCGCTGACAAACTGGGCCGGCTCGGCATCGTCGACTGTCAGCACCTGCGCGAGTGGGACAAGCTGGCGCTGGTGCGCGAATTCGGCAGTTTCGGTGAACGAATGTGGAGTCTCGCCCGTGGGATCGATGATCGGCTGGTGCACAACGACAGTCGTCGTCAGTCGATCAGCGTGGAAAACACCTACGACGTTGATCTGCCGGATTTGCGCAGTTGCCTGGACAAGTTGCCCGAGCTGCTCGAAACCCTGAAAACCCGTATGGCGCGAATTGACAGCAGTTATCGACCGGGCAAGCCGTTCGTCAAAGTGAAGTTTCATGACTTTACCCAGACCACACTGGAGCAGGCCGGGGCGGGGCGGGATTTGGGCAGTTATCAGTTAATGCTGACGCAGGCGTTCAATCGTGGGGGCAAGCCCGTGCGGTTGCTGGGGGTCGGGGTGAGGCTGGAGGACTTGCGGGGTGGGTTTGAGCAAATGGAGTTGTTTGAGCGGTAATTGCGCGGGTGATGCTTGGAGTGTCTTCGCGAGCAAGCTCGCTCCCACATTGGATTTGTGAATGACACAGATCCCCTGTGGGAGCGAGCTTGCTCGCGAAGCCTTTAGCGCTTAATTCGGTCCCGGATCCGCTACCAGTCGCCCGGCATCCTTCGTCAAAGACTTGAGAAACTCAGCCTGCAACTCAGGATCGTTACGCGTCAATTCGATCAAGCTCTGTTCCAGTTCGCTGGCTTCTTCTTCCAGCCCCAGTTCCGAGAGACGTTTGACCCGATGGACCCACTCGCTGACTTCGTCATCTTCCAGATCGTCGTAGATCAGCCCGTGCGCTTCCAGCAATTTGCCGCGCAGGTGGCTGCTGATCATCAGGGACGAGTCAGAGTGCACGTCATCCTTGGCATCCTCGACGCTGATCTGCAATTTGCCGACATGATTGAGGTCATTTTCGGCAAAAGGACTGTCGAGCAGGTTCAGGCGCAACACACCGTTACGGTCGGTGGTCATGTCGAAGGTCTGCTTGCCAGCCTTGACCTGCACCGGGCGCTCGCTCCATGGCAGGCTCGAATACTCCGTGCGCTTGTCGCGCTGGATTTCATCGATCCCGGCTAGGTTCTGTTGCGCACGACCGTTGGATTGCACGTTCATGAACGGGTTGAGCCCAGCAAAACCGTAGCTGAGCCAGTCCCGGGTCACGCTGTCCGGCAGATTGCCGAGCGCGAAAACGTTGACTACGTTTGCGCCGACACCACCGACCACCGCCACCGCACCCAGCGGAATCTCGTAGACCTCGCGCCAGGGTTGGTAAGGCGTGTAGCGATCGTAACGACGGGTGACTTCGAATTCGGTGACTTCGAAAGTCTTTTGCTCGTTGATCTTCACGCGTCGCTGCGGCAGCTCAAGTACCTTGGGCTCACCGACATCGATCTGCAGGCTGTGATCGAGCAACTTTCGCTCGACCCGCTCTTCGTGCTCGCTGCGTTGTGACATGTGATTGGCACAGCCGCTGACCAGCAGGGCACCGCACAGGGCGGTGCCTCCGAGGCCCAAGGTGTTTCGCTTGAACATGACGTCTCTATCTGGTTTCAGCGGCGGATACGGGCCTGAAGGAAGGACAATACGTCAGCCACCGGCAGCGCTTGCGCCTCGCCTTCGGTACGGCTCTTGTATTCCAGGTTGCCTTCGGCGAGGCCGCGGTCACTGACCACGATCCGGTGTGGAATGCCGATCAGCTCCATGTCCGCGAACTTGATGCCCGGGCTGGTTTTCTTGTCGCGATCATCCAGCAGCACTTCGAAACCGGCCGCAGTCAGTTCTGCGTACAGCTTGTCGGTGGCTTCGCGCACCTGCTCGGTTTCATAGCGCAGCGGTACGAGGGCGATCTGGAACGGCGCCAGTGTGTCGCTCCAGATGATGCCGTTTGCATCGTTGTTCTGCTCGATGGCGGCAGCCACCACGCGGGACACGCCAATACCGTAACAACCCATTTCCAGGGTGACAGGCTTGCCGTTCTCGCCCAGCACTTCGCACTTCATCGCTTTGCTGTACTTGTTGCCCAGCTGGAAGATGTGCCCGACTTCGATGCCGCGCGCGATTGCCAGAGTGCCTTTGCCGTCCGGGCTTGGGTCGCCAGCAACTACGTTACGCAGGTCGGCAACGGTTGGAACCGGCAGATCACGCTCCCAGTTCACGCCGAAGTAGTGCTTGTCGTCGATGTTGGCACCGATGCCGAAGTCGCTCATCAGTTCGACCGAGCGGTCGATGATGATTGGCAGTGGCAGGTTCAGCGGGCCGAGCGAACCGGCGCCAGCGCCAATCGCGTCACGCAGTTCGGCGTCGGTGGCCATGACCAGCGGGCTGGCAACGCCAGGTTGCTGGGCTGCCTTGATCTCGTTGAGTTCGTGGTCGCCACGAATAACCAGAGCGATCAGCTTGCCTTCTTCTTCGGCACGCACGATCAGGGTCTTGATGGTCTTTTCAATCGGTAGATTGAATTTTTCCACCAGCGCGGCAATGGTCTTGGTGTCTGGCGTATCGACCAGG
This sequence comes from Pseudomonas sp. NPDC098747, assembly GCF_044760045.1. Taxonomy (NCBI): domain Bacteria; kingdom Pseudomonadati; phylum Pseudomonadota; class Gammaproteobacteria; order Pseudomonadales; family Pseudomonadaceae; genus Pseudomonas; species Pseudomonas sp. NPDC098747. Next base: position 73,006 of record NZ_JBIWAL010000026.1, read on the forward strand.
CGCAGCTCTTCGCTCGCAGCAGGACGCGAAGTTTCGCGTGGCACTGCTTCGGCTTTCTCGATGTTCGCCGCGTAGTCGGAACCGTTGCTGAAGACGATATCGTCTTCGCCGGACTCGGCCAGCACGTGGAACTCGTGGGAACCGGCGCCGCCGATCGAGCCGTTGTCGGCTTCAACCGGGCGGAATTTCAGGCCCAGACGCGTGAATATGTTGCAGTACGCCTGGTGCATGCGGTCATAAGTGACCTGCAGCGACGGCTGATCGGCGTGGAAGGAGTACGCGTCCTTCATGATGAATTCGCGGCCGCGCATCAAACCGAAGCGTGGGCGGATTTCGTCACGGAATTTGGTCTGGATCTGGTACAGGTTGATTGGCAACTGCTTATAGCTGCTCAACTCGTTGCGCATCAGATCGGTGATCACTTCTTCGTGGGTCGGGCCTGCGCAGAAGTCACGACCGTGGCGGTCTTTGAAGCGCAGCAACTCTGGGCCGTATTCTTCCCAGCGCCCCGATTCCTGCCACAGCTCGGCCGGTTGGGTGCTCGGCATCAACACTTCCAGAGAGCCGGCGGCGTTCATTTCTTCACGAACGATGGCTTCAACCTTGCGCATTACCCGCAAGCCCATGGGCAGCCAGGTGTACAGGCCCGAGGCGAGTTTACGGATCATGCCGGCGCGCAGCATCAGCTGGTGGCTGATGACGACCGCATCGGAAGGCGTTTCTTTCTGTGTGGCGAGCAAAAATTGACTGGTGCGCATGGTTGGCCGTTGTCGGTTGCTATGACTGGAAATGACGGAGCAGTGTACCGGCGAGTTTTGCTGACGTACAGGAGTGCGGCCGGCAGTGAGGTCCTACGGCGGAATTCCTCCCGCCGTTGGCGAAACGTCTTACGATTCTTCCACAAGTGGCGTCGGCGCAGGCTCGGGCGTGGGTGTCGGGCCTTCGCGGCGGCTTTCCTGGAACCAGTGCAGAGCGATCAGCACCAATGTCGGCACACCGAGCATTGCAGTAATCAGGAAGAAGTTGTGGTAACCGAACTTCTCGACCATCACCCCGGAATAGCCGCCGATCAGGCGCGGCAGCAGGAGCATGATAGAACTGAGCAGCGCATATTGCGTCGCGGAGAACTTCAGGTTGGTCAAGCTCGACAGATAAGCGACAAACGCAGACGTCGCCAAACCTGAACTGAAGTTGTCCAGAGAAATGGTCACCATCAGCATCTGCAGGTTCGGGCCCATGTCGGCGAGCATCAGGAACAGCAGGTTGGTGCCCGCCGACGCTGCGCCGCCGATGAGCAGGATCGGCAGAATCCCGAAGCGAACAATCAGCAGACCGCCCATGCCGGCGCCGACGAGGGTCATGATCAGGCCGAATATCTTGCTGACACTGGCAATTTGATCCTTGGTGAAACCCTGGTCGATATAGAACACGTTGGCCATCACGCCCATCACCGTGTCCGACATCCGATAGGTGGCAATCAGCCCGAGCAGCAGAAGCGCTTGCCAGCGGTAGCGCAGGATGAAGTCGTTGACCGGCGTCAGCACCGGTGCCAGCCCGCGACGACCCATGGCCGACAGGCACAGTGCGGTGAGCAGCGTATAAAGGATGGCGCGCAAAAAGGCGCGGTCTTCCAGCAGCAGGTCGAGCAGGCTTTCGCCTTCGAACAACACGCTGGCGAAGTCGGTGTTGTAGAGCTGCGTGAACAATGCCGGCACGGACACCAGCAAGACGATAAGCACGAACACTGACATCAGTTGATGCATGAAGGTGTAGCGCCCGGCCTGCAATTGCGTGCGCAACGGCACAGGTGGTTCGCGCATGAACAGCGTTGTCAGCAGGGCAGGGATCATCAGCGCGCCGAACAGCAAGTAGGTGCCGGCCCAGGCCGAGTGCTGATAGTTGAAACCGGTTGATCCAAAACCTTCTGCAAAAAACAGTGCGCCGGCAGTCGCCAGCAGCGCCGCGATGCGATAGCCCGACATATAACTGGCGGCCAGTGCGGCTTGTCGGCTGTCGTCGGCAATTTCCAGTCGATAGGCATCGACCGCGATGTCTTGGGTAGCGGAAGCGAAGGCAACGATCACGGCAATGGCGATCAGCCAGGACAGATGCTTCTGCGGATCGCAGAAACCCATGCCGATCAGGCCCAGAATCACCAGTGTCTGCGAGAGCACCAGCCACGAACGGCGACGGCCAAGCTTGCCCAGGAACGGCAGGCGCCATTGATCGAGCAGTGGTGACCAGACCCATTTGAATGCGTAGGCCAGACCGATCAGGCTGGCATAGCCGATGGTTTCTCGGGCCACACCGGCTTCACGCAGCCAGACGGATAGCGTGGAAAACACCAGCATGTACGGCAGGCCGGCGGCGAAACCCAGCAACAACAGCACGAGCGTCGAAGGACTGGCATAAGCGGCTAGCGCGGCGCGCCAGGTTTTACGGGGCATGGGCTGAAGTCTGCCTCAAGATTGCGGGAACAAAGCGCGCACTCTAACCGCTGTGCTCTACCGGACGCCAGCCATGACGCTGAATATCCACACGATTGTTCAGGACGGCGATGCCCTCCATGCGCAATCGCGCCCGTTGTTCATCGCCCGATGGGCTGCCCACCGGCAGGCTGATCCGACCGCCGGCACCGAGAACGCGGTGCCAGGGCAGTTTGGTATCACCGGGCAACTGACTGAGCGTACGGCCGACCCAGCGGGCGGCGCGCCCCAACCCGGCGAGGTCAGCCAGTTGACCATAGCTGACGACTTTGCCTGCGGGCACCTGCGCAAGGGTCGAGTAGAGCGCCGTGCGTCGGATTTGCGCCTCGCTTTCGCCTTTGTGGGTCGGGTCTGTCACGTACGCGGGTCCTGAGTAGGCTGGAAGTAATGCCTAAAGCGTAACCCCTCATCGGCCAGTTGAGAAATGAACTCAATGGAAATAGTCCGGTCAGTCCTTGTCAGGGTCTTATTCCTCCGGATAATGCCGATCCTTTTCCGCAAACTTGAGCCCTCGATTCGCTTATGTTCTCCAGAACCTTGCTGTGCCTTGCTGTTTGTAGCGCATCCACGCCCCTGCTTGCCGACACCGTCTGGATGAAGAACGGTGACAAGCTGACCGGCACCATCACCGTGTTCGATGGCGGTAAACTGTTGATCCAGACCAAATATGCCGGGGCGGTCACGATTGACTGGAAAGAGGTCAAGACCCTGGACAGTGATCAGCATTTGCTGGTCAAGCAGGATGCCTACACGGGTGAAGTGTCCAAGTCGCTGACGGCGGCTGAAGACGGCAAGGTCACCCTGGCCAATGGTGAAGCGCCAAAAACTGTTGAGCTGGCGAGCATTCAGCAGATTCTCAAGCCGAAACCGGTGGTCGAGGATCTGGTGTGGAAGGGTAATGTCGATCTGGCGCTGGACTATCAGCGTGCGGAAAAGGACACCGACGATTACGACGTCGGCTTCAAGACCTCGGCGCGTCATGGCCGCTGGCGGCACATCGCCGAAGGCGAATACAACCGTGAAGTGCAGGACGACGTAACCACCACCGACAACTGGCGTGCCGAGTACTCCCTCGACCGCTTCCTGACCGATCAGTGGTTCTGGCAGGGGCGTCTGAACTATAAGCGCGACCATATCGAAGAGCTGGCGCGCCAGCGTGTTGTCGGTACCGGCCCGGGTTACCAGTTCTGGGATAACGAACTGGGCGCGTTCTCGCTGGGTTCGCTGCTTAACCGCACCGATTACGAATACAAGGATGGCAGCAAGGACAACTTCTATTCTGTCGCCATGAAGTGGGACTACAACCGCTACCTGATCGGCAAGAAGGTTGAGTTCTTCACAAACGGTGAAATCGGCAAGCCATTGTCCGGCGTGGCAAATTACGCGCTGGATGCCGAGATGGGCTTGCGCTACAAGGTCACCGAGTGGGCATCTCTGAACCTGAAGGCCGAGCGTGACATCATCAGCGGCACCAACGATGCGGATTTGAACAAGACCCGTTATACCGCCGGGTTTGGCGTGGCTTGGTAACGTAGAGGCAAAAGCAAAAAACGCAGCATCCGGCAACTTCTACAGGGTTGCTGGATGCTGCGATTTTTTTGTCTGTACAAAACAGACGCCCACAAAAAAGCCCCGCTTTTAAGGGCGGGGCTCTTTTCTAAAGAAGCTACAAGTTAGATAACTTGTACTTCCTCAGCTTGCATGCCTTTCTGACCGCGGGTAGCGATGAAAGAAACCTGTTGGCCTTCTTTCAGGCTTTTGAAGCCGTCGGATTGGATAG
>NZ_JBIWAL010000027.1:0-57076 GCF_044760045.1 Pseudomonas sp. NPDC098747
AAAGATAAATCTACAACCTAGAAAACCAACATCAAAAACAATAATAACAAAAACGACCAAATACCCAAAAAACTTTATATACAAAGAAGGCTTTCGAAGCCGGCCTGCGTCCAATCGTGGTCATCAACAAGGTTGACCGTCCAGGCGCGCGTCCGGACTGGGTTCTGGACCAGATCTTCGATCTGTTCGACAACCTCGGTGCTACCGAAGAACAACTGGACTTCCAGGTTGTTTACGCCTCGGCCCTGAACGGCATTGCCGGTCTGGAACACACCGACATGGCTGAAGACATGACCCCGCTGTACCAAGCGGTAGTCGATCACGTTCCAGCGCCAAAAGTTGACCGTGAAGGTCCTTTCCAGATGCAAATCTCGGCACTGGACTACAACAGCTTCCTGGGTGTTATCGGCGTTGGCCGTATCGCTCGTGGTAGCGTCAAGCCGAACACCCCGGTTGTTGCTATCGGTGCCGATGGCAAGAAGCGTAACGGTCGTATCCTGAAGCTGATGGGTCACCACGGTCTGCACCGTATCGACGTTGAAGAAGCTTTCGCAGGCGATATCGTTTGCGTCAGCGGCATGGACTCGCTGTTCATCTCCGACACCCTGTGCCACCCGGACACTGTCGAGGCGATGAAGCCTCTGACCGTTGACGAGCCAACCGTTTCGATGACCTTCCAGGTAAACGACTCGCCATTCTGCGGTAAAGAAGGCAAGTTCGTGACGTCCCGTAACATCAAGGACCGTCTGGACAAAGAGCTGCTGTACAACGTTGCTCTGCGCGTTGAAGAAGGCGACACCGCTGACAAGTTCAAGGTTTCCGGCCGTGGTGAGCTGCACCTCTCGGTACTGATCGAAACCATGCGTCGCGAAGGCTTCGAACTGGCCCTGGGCCGTCCGGAAGTGATCATTCGTGAAGTGAACGGCGTCAAGCAAGAACCGTTCGAAAACGTGACCATCGACATCCCTGAAGAAGCTCAGGGCAAAGTGATGGAAGAGATGGGCCTGCGTAAGGGCGACCTGAGCAACATGGTGCCAGATGGCAAAGGCCGTGTGCGTCTGGAATACAACATCCCTGCTCGTGGTCTGATTGGTTTCCGTAACCAGTTCCTGACCCTGACCAACGGTGCTGGCATCCTGACCTCGATCTTTGATCGTTACGACACCGTCAAGTCGGGCCACATGTCCGGCCGTCAGAACGGCGTTCTGGTTTCGGTTGAAACCGGCAAGGCTCTGACCTACTCCCTGGAAACTCTGCAGGCGCGTGGCAAGCTGTTCGTTGAACACGGTCAGGAGATCTACACCGGTCAAATCGTCGGCCAGAACAGCCGCGACAACGACCTGGGTATCAACCCAACCAAAGGCAAGAAGCTCGACAACATGCGTGCTTCGGGTAAAGACGAAACCATCGCTCTGGTTCCACCAGTGAAGTTCACTCTGGAACAGGCTCTGGAATACATCCAGGAAGACGAGCTGTGCGAAGTTACTCCTAAGTCCATCCGTCTTCGCAAGAAGATCCTGGACGAAAGCGAGCGTACCCGCGCTGCCAAGAAAGCCAAGATCTAAGTAATTAGTTCAGGCTGAATGAAAACGCCCCCGGTCGAGAGACCGGGGGCGTTTTTGATTGTCTGGGGTTTGTGTGGGTTGCGGCTTGAAGATCAAGAGCCCCTCACCCTAGCCCTCTCCCGGAGGGAGAGGGGACTGATTGGGGGATGCTCTAGAGATACGCCGACCTGATCGGGCCGTACCGAATCCATAATCGACTGGGTATTTCAGGTCGATGTATGGCGCAAGACACCTCGGTCAGCTCCCTCTCCCCTCTGGGAGAGGGCTGGGGTGAGGGTTGGCCTTTAGAACTTCTCGATTGCCCGAAAATTCTGCTCGCGCACCACTTCCTTCGGCTTATAAGCGCAATACCCCGGCCGTGGGCCGATTTTCGGGTGATTGCGGCAAGTGTCCGGGCGCTTGTCATAAATGGTGCACAGGCGGCTCTTACGATCCAGGTAGTAGCAATCGTTGTTGCTCATGCGCTGGAGGGTGAAGATGCCCGACTTCTGATTGAAGCGCTCGACCAGACCGTCCTTTTGCAAACGCTTGGCGATGTTCTTCGGCGGATCGCCCAGTTCGAACTCGTCGACCACGCCGATGCGCACCAGATCCTTGATCTTGACCTCGACCGGCAGCGTGCAGCAGCTGGAGATACAAGAGCCGCACATCGGGGCCGTATATTTGGCCCACGTATCGAGACGATCGATCTCGGCGGCGGCAATCAGGTTGGGCTTCATCATCGGGAGTTACCAGGCGTGTGCATCAGGGCGCGCGATCATACCGGGACTGGTGGATTTTTGAACAACCTTTCGCCAGATTTTTTCTGCATGCAGGCATTTTGCCGAACAATTCGGCACGGCCCCTGCATTCATTAGCTCATTCGCCAGGGTAATGCCGGGCCATCTCACCGTCTCAGGAAATACTGCCGAACCAGAGCCGCCACCGTCGGTCAGACCGTCTAGGCTCAGACAATTCCCCGCTCGCCCGAGGTCGTATCGATGACTCAAGAACCACTAGTTCGCGAAGCAGAGGTGGCCGCATTCCGCGACGCCGTCCTGACCAAACTCACCTACGCGGTGGGCAAAGATCCTGATCACGCCTTCGACCATGACTGGTTCGAAGCCATTGCGTTGGCAGCGCGTGATCACATGGTCGAGCACTGGATGGACCACACCCGGCAGATCTACCGCAAAGGTCAGAAGCGGGTGTATTACCTCTCGCTGGAATTTCTCATCGGCCGCTTGCTCTACGACAGCCTGAGCAACCTCGGTTTGCTCGATGTGGCGCGTGAGGCCCTGACCGAGCTCGGTGTCGATCTGGAGCGCATCCGCCTGCTGGAGCCCGACGCAGCGCTCGGCAACGGTGGCCTTGGCAGACTGGCGGCGTGCTTCATGGAAAGCATGTCGACCCTCGGCATCGCTGGCCACGGTTACGGTATTCGTTATGAACACGGTTTGTTTCGCCAGGCCATCGTCGATGGCTGGCAGCAGGAGCAGACCGAACACTGGCTGGATTTCGGCAACCCGTGGGAGTTCGAACGCCCGGAAGTCGTTTACCCCATCGGCTTCGGTGGCAGTGTGGAAACCGTCACCGACGCCAGCGGCAAATCCAGGCAAGTCTGGTCGCCCGCAGAAACCGTCCGCGCCATTGCCTATGACACACCGGTAGTCGGTTGGCGCGGGGCGAGCGTCAATACCTTGCGCCTGTGGCGTGCGCGGGCGATGGAAGATCTGCACCTGGAGCGTTTCAACGCGGGTGACCACCTGGGCGCTGTCGCCGAAGTGGCCCGCGCTGAAAGTATCTCCCGTGTGCTCTATCCGGCGGACAGCACCGAAGCGGGGCAGGAACTGCGCCTGCGTCAGGAGTACTTCTTCGTCGCCGCCTCGCTGCAGGATTTGCTGCGTCGCCATCGCAACATGCACACCTCGGTGCTGACCCTGGGCGATCATGCGGCCATCCAGCTCAACGACACGCACCCCTCGATTGCCGTCGCCGAACTGATGCGCCAACTGGTCGACGTCTACGACGTGGCGTGGGATGCGGCGTGGCAAGTGACGGTCGATACGCTGTCGTACACCAACCACACGCTGCTACCCGAAGCGCTGGAAACCTGGCCGGTGGGCCTGATGGAACGCATGTTGCCACGGCACATGCAGATCATTTACCTGATCAACGCGCAGCACATCGATTCGCTGCGTGCCAAGGGCATTCATGACTTCGACGTGTTACGCGCGGTGTCGCTGATCGAAGAAGACAACGGTCGTCGGGTGCGCATGGGCAACCTCGCGTTCCTCGGTTCGCACAGCGTCAACGGCGTGTCCGGGCTGCACACGCAACTGATGCGCGAAACCGTGTTCTCCGAGTTGCACAAGCTGTACCCGGAGCGGATCAACAACAAAACCAACGGCATCACCTTCCGCCGCTGGCTTTATCAGGCGAACTCCGAACTGACCTCGATGCTGGTTGATGCCCTCGGCCCGGACGTGCTCGATAACCCTGAAGAACGCCTGCTGGATCTGCAACCGTTCGCCGAGAAACCCGCGTTCCGCAAAGCCTTCGCCGAACAACGTCTGCACAGCAAAAAAGCCTTGGCCTATCTGATTCATGAACGGCTGGGGATCGCGGTCAATCCGGCGGCGATGTTCGACGTGCAGGTCAAACGGATCCACGAATACAAACGCCAGTTGCTCAACCTGTTGCACACCGTGGCGCTGTATCAGGCCATTCGCGCGGAACCGGAAATCGACTGGGTGCCGCGAGTGAAGATCTTCGCCGGTAAGGCGGCGGCGAGTTATCACCAGGCCAAGCTGATCATCAAGCTGACCAACGACATCGCACGGGTGGTGAACAACGACCCGACCGTACGCGGCCTGCTGAAAGTGGTGTTTTTACCCAACTACAACGTTAGCCTGGCGGAAAGCATTATTCCGGCGGCGGACCTTTCGGAGCAGATTTCCACTGCCGGTTTCGAGGCGTCGGGCACCAGTAACATGAAGTTTGGCCTCAACGGCGCGTTGACCATTGGCACCCTCGATGGCGCCAACGTGGAAATGTGCGAGCGCATCGGCGCTGAGCACATGTTCATCTTCGGTCTCAGCGCCCAGCAGGTTGAAGCGCGTAAACAGAATCACGAGTTCAGCGCTGCGCCCGACATTGCGGCGTCCCATCGTCTCAACGATGTGTTGCAAGCGATCCGTAGCGGCGTGTTCTCGCCGGATGACACTTCGCGCTATACCGGGCTGATCGATTCGCTGGTGGACTACGACCGCTTCCTGGTCTGCGCCGACTTCGACTCCTACTGGGAAGCGCAGAAGCGCGTCGAAGCGCACTGGCACGACACCAATAACTGGTGGCGCTCGGCGGTGTTGAACACTTCGCGGATGGGCTGGTTCTCGTCCGACCGGACGATCCGCGAGTACGCCACGGATATCTGGAAGGCGCTGGAGTAACTTTTCGCAACAAACGTAACCATGGCCCAACGTTTGTTGGGCCGGATCGATATACTGAGCGCCGGTTACCGGACGTATCAGTCAGTACACCAAATTTGTGAGAAGTGAGTCCTGTGGTGAGGGGATTTATCCCCGATGGGCAGCGCAGCTGTCCCCTGTTTTTGGGGGCTGCTGCGCAGCCCATCGGGGATAAATCCCCTCACCACAAAGGCTCACTCCTACAGGGTTTGTGCCTAGACTGATGCAATTGCCGGACTCGCCCCCCTGGGGGCCGCTTAGGGATATCGACCATGCAATGGATGTTCATGTTGATCGGGCTGGTGCTCGGCTGGCTGCTTGACGAGTCAATCAGCTCCGCGCTGTTGGGCGCGCTGCTGGGGCTGGCGATCGGTCAGACGATCCGCATCGCGCGGCTTGGCTCGCAGATGACAGAGCAACAGCACCAACTTGAACAGGCGAAGGTGGCTTTGCAAGGCGTTGCCCAGCGCCTGTTTCTGCTGGAAGGCTCGCCATCTCATGCGGTGGCACCGCCAAGCGTTGAGCCTGTCAGCGTGCCTGTCGACGACGTTGACGACGCCCCGGCGCCTGAACTGGTCTGGGACCTGCCGCCCGAACTCGAGCCCGTCTCTACCGTCGCCAGCGAAACCAGCCAGCCTTTGCCGGACGATATCTGGCGTCTGGACGCGGTTACCCCAGAACCACAACAACCAGCCGAACCCCGTGGCCCAAACCTGATCGAGCGCGGTATCAGTGCTGCACGCAATTGGCTATTCGGCGGCAACACCGTGCTGCGGGTCGGCGTGGTGCTGTTGTTCTTCGGTCTGGCGTTTCTGTTGCGCTACGCCACTGAGGGCATGGTTGTACCGATCGAATTACGTTACGCCGGGGTGGCGGCTGCGGCATTGGGTCTGCTGGCGCTGGGCTGGTGGCTGCGGCAGCGCAACAACAGCTATGCATTGATTTTGCAAGGCACCGGGATTGCGGTGCTGTACCTGACGGTATTTGCGGCGATGCGATTGCATCCGCTGCTTGATCCATCCGCCGCGCTGGGTTTGCTGGTGGCCGTGACGGTGTTTTCGGCGATTCTGGCCATCACCCAAGATGCGTTGGGTCTGGCCGCAGCGGCTGCGTTGGGTGGTTTCGCCGCGCCGATCCTGACCTCGACCGGTGCCGGCAACCACGTCGCGCTGTTCAGTTATTTCGCACTGCTCAATACCGGCATTCTCGCCATCGCCTGGTTCAAGGCCTGGCGTTTGCTCAATCTGATCGGCTTCGTTGGCACCTTCGGCATCGGTTTCGCTTGGGGCTTGCGCTCGTACGCGCCGGAACTGCTGTGGAGCACCGAGCCATTCCTGATTCTGTTCTTCCTGATGTACCTCGCCATCGGCTTGCTGTTTGCCCGGCGTAAATTGCTCGATATGCCTGACGCTCCGGCGGACGGCGATCGCGAGGCGCTGTTGCACTGGTCGGCGCGCAAGGGCGATTACGTCGACGGGACGATGCTGTTCGGCCCGCCAATCGTTGGCTTCGGGTTGCAGTTCGCGCTGGTCCAGCACCTGGAGTTCGCGGCCGCATTCAGTGCCTTGGCGCTGGGCATGATTTACATGTGCCTGGCCAAGGTGTTGATGGGCGGGCGCGCAGTACTGCTGGGCGAAACCTGTCTGGCGCTGGGGGTGATCTTCGCCAGTCTGGCGATTCCGCTGGGCCTGGATGCACGCTGGACGTCGGCGGCGTGGGCGGTGGAGGGCGCAGGGATTTTCTGGCTCGGCTTGCGTCAGCATCGACCGTTCGCCCGGGCCTTTGCGTTGTTGCTGCAATTTGGTTCGGCACTGGCGTTTCTCAGCCAATTGAATGTAGGCGAAAGCAGCCTGCTCGATGGCGCTCCACTGGGCGCGCTGATGCTCGGTATCGCGTTGTTGTTTACCTTCTATCAACTGCGCAAAGCCACGCCCGAGCAAGCTTCGCCTTGGGAACGTCAGGGGCTGCCGGTATTGGCGTGCCTGGGCCTGACTTTCCTTTATCTGCTGGCGCCGTTGTTCTTCTTCGTCCAAGGCACGGCGATCAGTTGGGCGCTTGCCGGTTTGGCGACGTTGTTTGTTGGCCTGCGCCTGCAATCGCGCGCGTTCCTGTTCACCGCGTTCGGCGTGCAGTTGCTGGGTGGTGCGTTGTTCCTGCTGCGGCTGCAAGGCGGGGGAGATGATTCGACGGCGGTGTTCAGCGCCGGTTGGAGCGGTCTGCTCAGCGCTTCGCTTATTGGCTTGGCGCTGATCGCCGGCATGTTGCTGGCGGCTCGCGACGAAATGGTGCGCGGCGACGTACGCCTGTTGCGTGGTTTGTCGGTGGTGCTGCTGGCCGGTCTGGTGCTGATCAATCTGGCGGTATTGTTTGTCCTGCCGTGGCAAACGGCGAGTGCGGTGTGGGCGGCGAGTGGTTTATTGATCATCTGGCTGAGCCTGTACCTCCAGCAGCGCGTGAGTTTTGTCTTTGGTCTGCTGTTGCAGGTGATCGGCGGCGCGGCGTTCTTGCTCGCCGGCCCTGAGTTGCTCGGGCCGCTGTCCGCTGAAGGACTTAAACCGTTGGCCCATGGTGGATTCTGGACGCCACTGGTGCTGGGGCTGGCGGCGATGATCGGTGCCTGGCGCCTGCAACTGGGCAATCACGCTTCGGCGTTTGATGCGCTGAGTTTGCAGCGTTTGTCCGAGGTCCTGCTAGTGTGGGGCGCTGGTTGGTGGGCGATGGCGTGGGTCAGTGAGGTGCTGCGTTTTGCACCGGTGAATCTGCAAGGCACATTGTTGCTGCTGGTGGCAGCGCTGAGTGTTCTGTTGTGGACGGTTCTGTCGCTGCGCTTGAAGTGGTCGACGCTTGGCTTGCTTTGCACGCTGCTGATTCCGGCGGCAGGTTTGGTACTGCTGGCGGCTTGGCACTCGCGTTATCACCCGGCAGCAGACTTCGGCTGGCTGGCGTGGGCGCTGGTGTTCGCGGCGCATTTCCTCAGCCTGCGCCGTTTGGCGCCAATGCTGCCGGCACGCGCCTTGAGCACTGCCCATGTGCTCGGTTGCTGGCTGCTGATCGGCGTGCTCGCGCTGGAATTGCGCTACGGCTTGCTGCTGTTGTCCGAGCAATACAACGCCTGGCGTTGGCTGGGTTGGGCAATTCTGCCGAGCCTGTATCTGTTGCTGATGGCCGCACCGCGCAACTGGCCGTGGCCAGTGTTGGCATTCCCGCGCGAGTACCGCTTGTATGCCGCCGCGCCGTTGGCAGTGTTGATGCTTGCGTGGTTCTGGCTGGCAAACGGCGTCAGCGATGGCAACGCGGAACCATTGCCCTACGTTCCGTTGCTCAATCCGCTGGAGCTGGGTTTGCTGTTCGCCTTGTTCGGTGTGTACGTCTGGTCGCGCAGCGTGGTATCGCAACTGTCGATCCGCCAGGACTACGCCGATTACGCCACGCAACTGGTCGCCGGGGTCTCACTATTCGCCTTCTGCACTGCGTTGGTGACCCGCGCCGCGCACCACTGGGCCGGCATTCCGTTCGAACTCGATCAACTGCTCGCCTCAATGCTGGTGCAGGCCGGGTTGTCGATCGTCTGGACGCTGATGGCGCTGGGGTTGATGATCGGCGGACACCTGCGGCACCGTCGCGAAGTCTGGCTGATCGGTGCGGCGCTCATTGCGCTGGTGGTGGCCAAACTGATTTTTGTCGAATTGAGCAACCGTGGCGGCCTCGCCCGGATCGTCTCGTTTATCGGCGTCGGCGTGTTGCTGCTGGTGGTGGGCTACTTCGCGCCGCTGCCACCGAAACGCGCCGAAGCTGACCCGGCGGCGGAAAAACCGTCCCCGGAAACCGAAGGAGTTGCATCTTGAGTCGCATGCTGAATCTGGGGTGGTTGGCATTGGGCGTGGTGATGGTTGCCGGTGCTCAGGAAAAACCGGCGGACTTCGCCACGCAGGTGCCGCTGTCGGTGACGGGCGCAGGTCCGTGGTATCGGCTCGAGTTGCCGCTGAGCGCACAATTGCAGGCGCGCCAGACTGATCTCAGCGACCTGCGCGTGTTCAACGCTGCCGGCGAACCACAGGCCTACGCACTGGCCCGCGAATCGGCGCAAACCCGCGACGACGGTCAGTTGCATGAGGTGAAATGGTTCCCGCTGTACAACGCTGCCGACGCCACGGAGCGCGCGCCCAACGTCCGGGTGCAATCCACCACCAACGGCACTTTGGTTGAAGTGCAGCCATCCAGTCAGTTGGAGGCGGGTGAAGAAGTACTGCGCGGTTGGCTGCTCGACGCCAGTGCGATCAAAGCACCGTTGCAGCAGTTGATCCTCGACTGGACCAGCGAGCGCGACGGCTTCCAGCGCTTCAGCATCGAGGCCAGCGACGACTTGCAGCGTTGGCAGCCGTGGGGCGAGGGGCAGGTGGCGCGGCTGACCTTTTCCGATGAGCGGATCGAGCAGCATGAGGTGGCCTTGCCGGGGCAATCGGCACGTTATCTGCGACTACTCTGGGAGTCGCCAAACGCGGCGCCGGCCTTGACCTCTGCACAGCTGAAAAGCAGCGACCCGCGCAACGTGCCGCTGCCGTTGGTCTGGTCGCAAGCGTTGGCGGGCAGTAGCAGCAAACCCGGCGAGTACACCTGGCAGTTGCCGATGGGGCTTAACGTCGAGCGGGTGCAGGTCGAGCTGAAACAACCGAACAGTCTGGCGCCGGTGACCTTGGCGGGACGACGCGAGAGCAACCTGCCGTGGCAGACCTTGGGAAGTGGCTTGCTCTATCGCCTGACGCAGAATGCTCAGGACGTGGTGCAAAACGAATTGCAGTTGTACGGGCAAACCGTGCAGCAGTTGAAGCTGACGGTGGATGAGCGCGGCGGCGGCTTGGGCGAGCAGGCGCCGAGCCTGAAATACGCGGTGCGGGCAACGCAGGTGATTTTCCTCGCACGCGGCGAAGGCCCGTACAGTCTGGCGCTGGGCAATCCGAATGTGAAAACGGCAAATCTGCCGTTGACGACGCTGATACCGGATTTCAAACCGGAGAAACTGGCGGCGTTGGGCAAGGCGACCGTTCAAGGGGGCGCGGTTGCCACCCAGACATCGACCGCGACCACAGCGGCTGTGGCTGAGACCAATTGGAAGAAGATCGGCTTGTGGGCGGTGTTGTTGCTGAGTGTGGTGTTTCTTGGGGCGATGGCGTTCAGCTTGCTGCGCAAGCCTCCTGCCAATTCCTGAAGCGGCGGGTGCTGCGCACCATTCGCGAGCAAGCTCGCTCCCACAGTTGATCTCCAGTGGACACAAATGTTGTGATCAATCGAGATCCCTGTGGGAGCGAGCTTGCTCGCGAAGGCGGCCGATCAGTCGACCAAAAATGGTCAACCACCATCCATCCCATTTCCAACTACGCTAAACCCGGTACCTGAACTCTCTGCACCCATTCACGTCTGATACAAGCAATTGCGCCCCGACGCACGTTACCGGGCGTCTTCGCTCGCTACGTTTTCAGACTCCCTGTAAACTGCGCGGGTTTTTAGCCCCCCATTCCACCGGAGCCGTCCATGTCCCGCGTTACCCTGAGTCGCTATTTGATTGAGCAGACCCGTAGCAACAACACACCTGCCGATCTGCGTTTCCTGATCGAAGTGGTGGCGCGCGCCTGTAAAGAAATCAGCCACGCCGTGTCCAAAGGCGCCCTGGGTGGTGTTCTGGGCAGCATGGGCACTGAAAACGTGCAAGGCGAAGTGCAGAAGAAACTCGACGTGATCTCCAACGAGATCCTGCTCGAAGCCAATGAATGGGGTGGTCACCTGGCCGGCATGGCGTCCGAAGAAATGGACAATGCCTACCAGATCCCGGGCAAATACCCGAAAGGCGCGTACCTGCTGGTATTCGACCCGTTGGACGGTTCGTCGAACATCGACATCAACGCGCCGGTCGGCACTATCTTCTCGGTACTGCGTTGCCCGAACGAATACCTGACCCAGAACGAGCCGCTGAACGAAAAAGCGTTCCTGCAGCCAGGCACTCAGCAAGTTGCTGCCGGTTATGCGATCTACGGCCCGCAAACCATGCTGGTGCTGACCTTGGGCGACGGCGTCAAAGGCTTCACCCTGGACCGCGAAATGGGCAGCTTCGTACTGACCCACGAAGACATCACCATCCCTGAAAGCACCCAGGAATTCGCCATCAACATGTCCAACCAGCGTCACTGGGAAGCTCCGGTACAACGTTACGTTGGCGAGTTGCTGGCCGGTGAAGAAGGTCCGCTGAAAAAGAACTACAACATGCGTTGGGTCGCGGCGATGGTTGCCGACGTGCACCGCATCCTGACCCGTGGCGGTCTGTTCATGTACCCGCGCGACAGCCGCGAGCCATCCAAACCAGGCAAACTGCGCCTGATGTACGAAGCCAACCCGATGTCGTTCCTCGTCGAGCAAGCGGGCGGCACGTCCACCGACGGTCACCAGCGCATCCTCGACATCCAGCCAGAAGGTCTGCACCAGCGCGTAGCGGTGTACCTCGGTTCGAAAGAAGAAGTCGCACGCGTTACGGCCTACCACAAGGAATAAACCATGAACGCGCCTTGGCAGCCGTTGCTCGATTGGTGGTTCGGAAATGCCGAATCACCGGATGAGATATCGGCTGACAAGGGCAAGTTGTGGTTCGGCAAGCGTGACAGCCAAGACCTCGAAGCGCAGACGCGTTTCGGGGTCTTTGTCGATCAGGCCTTGGCCGGCGAATTGACCGAGTGGACGCAACGTCCCGAAGGTTGGCTGGCGGTGGTGCTGCTACTCGATCAACTGCCGCGAATGATCTTTCGCGACTCTTCCAAAGCTTTCTCCGGTGATCTGCGTGCGCAGAAACTCGTCGCGCAAGGCATCGCTGCGGATTTCGATCGGCAGTTAAAGCCCATTCAGCGAGTGTTCATTTATCTGGTGTTCGAACACTGCGAAAACCTCGCGGTACAGAACGAAGCGGTTTCCAGGTTCATCGAACTGGTGGCTGAACAGCCGGAAGTGGAGCGGGCGGTGTTTGCCGACAATCTGGACTATGCCGAGCGGCATCAAAAAGTGATTGCACGGTTTGGAAGGTTTCCGCATCGCAATGCGGTGTTGGGAAGGGAGTCTACGGCTGAGGAGTTGGTGTTTCTTTCTGGGCCTGGGTCGCGGTTCTAGAAGCTTACCCTCACCCTAGCCCTCCCGAAACGTCGGACCGCCCGGAGGGAGAGGGGACCGACTGAGGTGTTTGGCTTTGATACATCGACCTGAAAGTCTCCAGTCGAACTCACTTTTGAACAGCATGAAGATCTGCTCCCTTTCCCCCTCGCCCCCTTGGGGGAGAGGGCTGGGGTGAGGGGGTAAAGCCCTTGATCTTCAGATCCTGAAGCTGCCAACCAACTGCTTGAGACGCGCCGCCTGCTGCTCCAGATCGGAGCATGCGCGCAACGTCGCCTGCAAGTTCTCCACACCTTCCTGATTCAGCGTGTTGATTTCGTTGATATCAACGTTGATCGACTCGACCACAGCCGTCTGCTCTTCAGTCGCAGTCGCCACCGACTGGTTCATGCCGTCGATCTCGCCGATGCGCTGGGTCACGCTGCCCAGGCGTTCGCCGGCCTGGTTGGCGATGCCGACGCTGCTTTCACTCTCGCGCTGGCTCTCGGTCATGATGCTGACCGCCTGACGCGCGCCGACTTGCAGCTCTTCGATCATCTTCTGCACTTGTTGCGCCGAATCCTGGGTGCGGTGCGCGAGGTTGCGTACTTCGTCGGCGACCACGGCGAAACCACGACCGGCTTCACCGGCGCGGGCGGCTTCGATCGCGGCGTTCAGCGCCAGCAGGTTGGTTTGCTGGGAGATGCTGGTGATCACCTCCAGAATCTGGCCGATGTTCACGGTGTTGCTGTTCAGGGTTTCGATATTGCCGCACGAATCGCTGATCTTTGCCGAGAGCTGTTGCATGGCATGGATGGTTTTATCCACAACCTGCTGACCGTCGATCGCCAGGCTGCGCGCTTCGCTGGAATGCTGCGAGGCGAGGGCGGCGTTCTGGGCTATTTCCTGCGCCGCAGCGCCGAGCTGGTTGATCGCTGCTGCCACGCTGTTGGTGCGAGTGGCTTGCTGATCGGAGTTGTACATCGAAGAATTCGAGGCGGCGACCACACGCAGGGCGACTTCGTTAACCTGGCCAGTTGCCGAAGACACTTCGCGGATCGAGGTGTGAATACGCTCCACGAAGCGGTTGAACGAAGTGCCCAGCGCGCCGAATTCGTCGTTGCCGTGAATCACCAGCCGTTTGGTCAGATCGCCTTCACCTTCGGCGATGTCGTGCATGGCGCGACCCATGGTCAGCAGCGGTTGCATCAGCACGCGGATCAGCATACTGAGCAGGAAGATGATGATCACCACGGCAATGACCATGGCGATCAGCGCCGAGGTGCGGAATTCGCTGAGCATCGAGAATGCGGTGTCTTTGTCCAGCACCAGCGCCACGTACCAGTCGGCGGACGGCACACCGTTGACGCGGGTGAAGGAAATCAACTGGGTCTTGCCGGCGAACTCGACTTCTTTCAGGCCAGGGCTGACTTTCGGTGCGCCGTTGGGGTAGACCTCGGCGAGGGTCTTGAGCACCAGTTTGCTGTCCGGGTGGATCAGGATTTTACCTTCTGCACTGACGATGAACGCGTGGCCGTGGCCGCCGAAGTTCAGCAAGTTGATGATCGCGCTGACACTGCTCAGGTCGATGTCGGCACCGGCCACGCCGAGCATCTGGCCCTGACGCAGCACGGGAGTGGCGACGGTGATCACCAGTTTGCCTGACGAGGCGGCAATATAAGGTTCGGTAACGATGGTCTGCTGCGCGCTGTTGGCCGCTTTGTACCAGCCACGGGCGCGCGGATCGTAATCCGGCGCGCGGTTGCCGGCGGGCACGGAGAACATCACGCCGTCAGCACCACCGAAATAGCTGAGCTGGAAGTTGCTGGTGTAGGCGGGCAGGTCGATGATGCGTTTCAGGCTGGCGGGGGCGTTGCCGTCGACCGCGACCTGCTGGGACAGCGATTGCAGCAATTGAATGCGGCTTTCCAGCCAAGTCTGGATGTTGCTGGTGGTCAGGCTGCCGAGTTCCTGCATGGTGGACTCGGTGCTGCTGCTCAGCGCTTCGCGTTGTCGATAGTCATTGAAAAAGATGAAACAGGCGAACGCAACGGCCACCACGAGGGCGGCAGCCAACAAGATCTTGTGGCTGAATTTCATGTTTCTGGTCATCGAATGGACTACCGCGAAGGGGCTGGTCGAGAAAGGGCGGCAATTTGCCACACTCAAGGGCTTTGCGCTGCTTTTATGTCGACCGCTGCGCATTAAAGATTAGGCGTCTTTTGCGAAATGCGACGAAATGCTCAAAAGCGTTACAAAGTGTCTGATTTGTCTGCAAAAGCCAGACGAGCGGAGCAATAAATAGCCCGTCACGCAGGGAACCAGACAGGGGTTTTCTCTTCTAAGCTTCTGGTTGGCACCATGCCATCCCCCCTTCGTTTCAGGAGTTACACCATGTCGCTGCGATCTATCGCCCTGCTGTCGTTTTGCGTGCTATTGGCCGCATGCAGCAAGGTCAATCAGGATAATTACTCAAAGCTCTCGGCCGGCATGGCCAAGACCGAAGTGGAGACCCTGCTCGGCAAACCGACTGATTGCTCGGGCGCGCTCGGCATGTCCAGTTGCACCTGGGGCGACAAGAACAGCTTTATCAGCGTGCAATACGCTGGTGACAAAGTGCTGATGTTTTCCGGCCAAGGCCTGAAGTAAACCGGGGCTTCGCGCCCACGGAGAAGAAAAATGAAGCGGTTATTGCTTGTCCTTTTTGCCGGCCTGGTATTGGCCGGCTGCGCCACTTCCGGCGTGGATCCGTTGGCGCCGAAAACCGTCGACAGCGTCAACCTCAAGCGTTATCAGGGCACCTGGTATGAGCTGGCGCGCTTGCCGATGTACTTCCAGCGCCACTGCGCGCAATCCGAAGCCCGTTACATCCTCAAGCCTGACGGCAATGTCGCGGTGCTCAATCGCTGCCTGACGCCGGACTGGCAGTGGGAAGAAGCCAAGGGCACGGCTTATCCACAGGTGCCGGGCAAGACCGACAAGTTGTGGGTCGAGTTCGATACCTGGTTCTCACGACTGATTCCGGGTGTGGCGAAGGGCGAATACTGGGTGCTGTACGTCAGCGACGACTACAAGACCGCCATCGTCGGCGACCCGAGTCGCAAGTACCTGTGGCTGCTGTCGCGCACGCCGACCGTCAACGGTGTGGTGCGCGAAGAACTGTTGAGCAAGGCTCGCCAGCAGGGTTACGACACCACGCGGTTGATCTGGCGAGCGTCCGATCGGCAGATGGCCAAGACCTCGAACTGACGACAACTGTAACTGTGGGAGCGAGCTTGCTCGCGAAAGCGGACTGTAATTCAACATGAGTGTTGAATTTGACGGCCCCTTCGCGAGCAAGCTCGCTCCCACAGTTTTTTGTATCAGCCTAAAAGCTCGCGCAAGACTTGCGTGAACGCGCGAGCGCTTTGTTCTTCTGCCGCATGGCGCCTGTCGCGC
The DNA here is from genome assembly GCF_044760045.1 of Pseudomonas sp. NPDC098747. Classification (NCBI taxonomy): domain Bacteria; kingdom Pseudomonadati; phylum Pseudomonadota; class Gammaproteobacteria; order Pseudomonadales; family Pseudomonadaceae; genus Pseudomonas; species Pseudomonas sp. NPDC098747. The sequence goes on from NZ_JBIWAL010000027.1 coordinate 15,578, forward strand.
ACTACCCACTGGCCATTGACCAGCACATCGCGCACCTGACGATCTCCACCTGCAAACAACCAGCGATTCAAAATCCCGTCACCACTCGCCGTCGCCAGATACGGGTCGTTGCCATCGAGCACAATCCAGTCTGCGCGCTTGCCGACTTCCAGCGCACCAATCGGCTGCCCCAACGCCTGAGCGCCGCCATCCAGCGCCGCGTCGTACAACGTGCGCCCGACCATCGGCTGATCCGCGCCATACAAACGGTTACGCCGCTGATCACGCAAACGCTGGCCGTATTCCAGCCAACGCAATTCCTCGACCACGCTGAGCGACACATGGCTGTCAGAGCCGATACCCATGCGCCCGCCCTGCGCGAGGAAATCCACCGCCGGGAAAATCCCGTCGCCCAGGTTGGCTTCGGTGGTCAGGCACAGGCCGGCGATGGCGCGACTCTTGGCCATCAGCGTGACTTCTTCCGGGTTGGCGTGGGTGGCGTGGACCAGGCACCAGCGCTGATCGACCTCAGTGTTTTCGTACAGCCATTGCAGCGGGCGGCGACCGCTCCAGCTCAGGCAGTCATCGACTTCCTTCTGCTGTTCGGCGATGTGAATGTGCACCGGGCACTGCTTGTCACTGGCCGCCAACACTTCGCTGATTTGCTGCGGGGTGACCGCGCGCAATGAGTGAAAGCACAGACCCAGTGATTGCGCCTTTTGCTGCGCCAGTAACGGCTGCAAACGCGATTGCAGATTCAGGTAGTTATCGGTGCTGTTGATGAAGCGGCGCTGGCCGTCGTTTGGCGTCTGGCCGCCGAAACCGGCGTGGCTGTAGAGCACCGGCAGCAGGGTCAAACCGATACCGCTTTCACTGGCAGCCTGGCTGATGCGCAGCGCGAGCTCAGCCGGATCGGCATAAGGCTGACCATTGCTGTCATGGTGAACATAGTGAAATTCAGCAACCGAGGTGTAACCGGCCTTGAGCATTTCGATGTACAGCTGACGGGCGATCACACCGAGTTGATCCGGGCTGATTTTTCCGACGAGGCGATACATCAGGTCGCGCCAGGTCCAGAAACTGTCATTCGGGTTACCGGCCACTTCGGCCAGTCCGGCCATCGCGCGCTGAAAAGCGTGAGAGTGCAGATTGGGCATTCCCGGCAGCAACGGCCCGCTCAACCGTTCGGTACCATCTGCGGTGGAATCGGCCAGAATCTGGGTCAGCACGCCATCAGCGCCGACCTCAAGACGTACATTGTTGGCCCATCCGTTAGGCAGCAGCGCGCGTTCGGCAAAGAAGGCGGACATGGTTCAGCACCCCATCGTGTGTTATTTGTATATACATATACAGACGTTTGCCTGCCCGGTAAACTCCGGCAAGCTAGCAACCTCTACCGACGAACAAGGATCAACCGTGCCGACTCCGCCACCAGTTTCCCCGTTGGCCGCGAACATGGGCGACAGCCCGGCGCCCTTGTACGCCCGCGTCAAACAGATGATCACCCAGCAGATCGACAGCGGAAACTGGCCGCCGCACTACCGCGTGCCGTCGGAAAGCGAACTGGTCAATCAGCTTGGTTTCAGCCGCATGACTATCAATCGCGCGCTGCGCGAGATGACCGCCGATGGCTTGCTGGTGCGTATGCAAGGCGTCGGCACCTTCGTCGCCGAGCCGAAAAGCCAGTCCGCGCTGTTTGAAGTACACAACATCGCCGATGAGATCGCCTCCCGCGGTCATCGCCATACCTGCCAGGTCATCACCCTCGAAGAAGAGGCCGCCGGTTCCGAGCGCGCGCTGGCGCTGGACATGCGCGAAGGGCAAAAGGTGTTTCACTCGCTGATCGTGCATTACGAAAACGATATTCCGGTGCAAATCGAAGACCGCTTCGTCAACGCGCTGGTCGCCCCGGAATACCTCAAGCAAGACTTCACCCTGCAAACGCCTTACGCCTATCTCAACCAGGTCGCGCCGTTGACCGAAGGCGAGCATGTGGTTGAAGCGATTCTGGCTGAAGCGTCCGAGTGCAAGTTGCTGCAGATCGAAAAAGGCGAGCCATGCCTGCTGATCCGCCGCCGCACGTGGTCGGGCCGTCAGCCGGTGACGGCGGCACGTTTGATTCACCCCGGTTCCCGTCATCGTCTGGAAGGTCGGTTTCATAAATGAAATGCGAAGTGAAGGTTTTACGCGCTGAAGGCTATCCGCGCATGCCGTGGAAAAACGGCGGCGGCAGCACCGAAGAAATCACCCGTGATGCCGGCGCAGGCCTCGACGGTTTCGGCTGGCGTCTGTCGATTGCCGACATCTCCGAGTCCGGCGGTTTCTCGACTTTCGCTGGTTATCAGCGAGTGATCACCGTGTTGCAGGGTGACGGTATGACCCTGTGCGTCGATGGCGACGATACTCGGCCACTGTTACCGCTCGACCCCTTTGCCTTTAGCGGCGAGAGCCAGGTTTCCTGCACCTTGCTCGGTGGGGCGATTCGCGATTTCAACCTGATCTATGCGCCGCAGCGTTACAGCGCGCGATTGCAGTGGCTGGATGGCGAGCAGCGGTTTTTCAGCTCAGCCGGCACGGTGTTGGTGTTCAGTGTCAGCGAGTTGCTGGAAGTGACGGTCGGTGAAAAGGCTGCACAACTTGGTCGCCATGATTGCCTGCAAGTGGACGGTAACAGCGGGCTCGTCGAGATCGCTATGAGTGCCGGCTGCTGCCTGATAGAACTGACTGCACGCTGATCTCCCGTTCCAACAAATACCCTGTGGTGAGGGGATTTATCCACGATGGGTCGCGCAGCGGCCCCAAAAAAGGTCTGCTGCGCAGCCCATCGGGGCGGTGCGACGTTTCGCTAAATCCCCTCGCCACAATTACGTTCACAACTCTGTTTCCCGCCGCGCACCAACTTGTTACCGAACGCCCCAGCGTGGCGCAAAACCCCGCTCACGTAACATCCCTCTACCTCCCCGAATCATCCCCTCGAAAAATTTCATCTTCGCCAGAACCCTTGATTCAGGCGACCTCCAGCCGTGTCCGCGATTTTTCTTGAACACCTCACCAACAAGTTGGCCGCTTGATTGCATATGCTTGTATGTACAAGTAAAGACGTATGCGTATGAGTCGATCGAGACTCTCCGCAGCGTCCACTGATTCGTTTGTCGCGCATTGATGCGCACAAGCTGCTTGCCCACTGCCAGGGTTGGTTTGAATTGATCGCTGAGGAGTCTTTTTCGTGACTGACAATACCCAGAAACCTACAAAGCACCGTGACGTCGAAATCCGTGCCGCCCGCGGTAACAAGCTGACCGCCAAGAGCTGGCTGACCGAAGCGCCGCTGCGCATGCTGATGAACAACCTCGACCCGGAAGTTGCCGAGAACCCGAAAGAACTCGTGGTTTATGGCGGTATCGGTCGCGCCGCCCGTAACTGGGAGTGCTACGACAAGATCGTCGAAAGCCTGACCAACCTGAATGACGACGAGACCCTGCTGGTGCAATCCGGCAAGCCGGTCGGCGTGTTCAAGACTCACAGCAACGCCCCACGCGTACTGATCGCCAACTCCAACCTCGTCCCGCATTGGGCGAGCTGGGAGCATTTCAACGAACTCGACGCCAAAGGCCTGGCCATGTACGGCCAGATGACCGCCGGCAGCTGGATCTACATCGGCAGCCAAGGCATCGTTCAAGGCACCTACGAAACCTTCGTTGAGGCAGGTCGTCAGCACTACAACGACAACCTCACCGGCAAGTGGGTCCTGACCGCAGGTCTGGGTGGCATGGGCGGCGCTCAGCCGCTGGCCGCAACCCTCGCCGGCGCGTGCTCGCTGAACATCGAATGCCAGCAGGTCAGCATCGATTTCCGTCTGAAAAGCCGTTACGTCGACGAGCAAGCCACTGACCTCGACGACGCGCTGGCCCGCATCAGCAAATACACCAAAGAAGGCAAAGCGATCTCCATCGCCCTGCTGGGTAACGCCGCGGAAATTCTGCCGGAACTGGTCAAGCGCGGTGTGCGCCCGGACATGGTCACCGACCAGACCAGCGCCCACGACCCGCTCAACGGTTACCTGCCGGCCGGCTGGACCTGGGACGAATACCGCGCCCGCGCCAAGACCGAACCTGCTGCTGTGATCAAGGCTGCCAAGCAGTCGATGGCTGTGCACGTCAAAGCGATGCTGGAGTTCCAGAAGCAAGGCATTCCAACCTTCGACTACGGCAACAACATCCGCCAGATGGCTCAGGAAGAGGGCGTCGAGAACGCATTCGACTTCCCGGGTTTCGTTCCCGCTTATATCCGTCCGCTGTTCTGCCGTGGCATCGGCCCGTTCCGTTGGGCGGCGCTGTCGGGTGATCCGCAAGACATCTACAAAACCGACGCCAAGGTCAAAGAGCTGATCCCGGACGACGCCCACCTGCACAACTGGCTGGACATGGCCCGCGAGCGCATCAGCTTCCAGGGTCTGCCGGCACGTATCTGCTGGGTCGGCCTGGGCCTGCGCGCCAAGCTCGGTCTGGCGTTCAACGAAATGGTCCGCAGCGGTGAATTGTCCGCGCCAATCGTAATCGGTCGCGACCACCTCGACTCCGGCTCGGTCGCCAGCCCGAACCGCGAAACCGAATCGATGCAGGACGGTTCCGACGCTGTGTCCGACTGGCCACTGCTCAACGCTCTGCTGAACACCGCGAGCGGCGCGACCTGGGTTTCCCTGCACCACGGCGGCGGCGTTGGCATGGGCTTCTCCCAGCACTCGGGCATGGTGATTGTCTGCGACGGTACTGACGAAGCGGCCGAGCGAATCGCCCGCGTACTGCACAACGACCCGGCGACCGGTGTCATGCGTCACGCCGATGCCGGTTACCAGATCGCCATCGACTGCGCGAAGGAACAGGGTTTGAACTTGCCGATGATTACTGGCAAGTAACACGCTTTGCTTTATGTGGGAGCGAGCTTGCTCGCGAAGAGGCCAGCATATTCAACAACTGTGCTGGCTGGCACATCGCTTTCGCGAGCAAGCTCGCTCCCACAGAAAAGCAGCCCTACAGAAGCTCAGTGAACAATTAAAACAATCCACAGAGGTTGAATCATGGCTGTTAGCACCGATCGTGCAGGCAACAAACCGTTGATCGAAAGACGTTCGATCGACTACATCCCGGAAGCGGAAAGACACGGTCGTCTGTTGAGCCAGTTCACTTTGTGGATGGGTGCCAACCTGCAAATCACCGCGATTGTCACCGGGGCCCTGGCCGTGGTGTTGGGCGGTGATGTGTTCTGGTCGTTGATCGGTCTGCTGATCGGTCAACTGCTCGGCGGTGGCGTCATGGCGCTGCATGCTGCGCAAGGACCAAAACTGGGCCTGCCGCAGATGATCTCCAGTCGCGTGCAGTTCGGTGTGTATGGCGCGGCTATCCCGATCGTGTTGGTGTGTTTGATGTACCTCGGTTTTACCGCCACCGGAACCGTGCTTTCCGGTCAGGCGCTGGGCCAGTTGTTTGGTGTCAGCGACAGCGTCGGCATCCTGATTTTTGCCAGTGTCATCGTGCTGGTCACGGTGCTCGGTTATCGAGTAATCCACTGGATTGGCCGTGTTGCCAGCGTCATCGGCGTGATCGCTTTTGTTTTCCTGTTCTGGCGTCTGATGAATCAGACCGACGTCGGCGCACTCCTGCAAATCCGCCACTTCAGCTGGAGCAGTTTCCTGCTTGCAGTGTCGCTCGCGGCGTCCTGGCAGATCGCTTTCGGCCCGTACGTGGCTGACTATTCGCGCTACCTGCCGAGCAGTACTTCCTCGGTGAAAACCTTCTTCGCCGCGGGCGCAGGTTCAGTGATTGGTGCCCAAGTGGCGATGATCCTCGGCGTGTTTGCTGCGGCTTCGGCCAACGGCCAATTCGCCGGCCATGAAGTCGCCTACATCGTCGGTCTGGGCGGTACTGGTGCCACCGCAGCGCTGCTGTATTTCAGCATCGCGTTCGGCAAAGTCACCATTTCCACGCTGAACTCCTACGGCAGCTTCATGTGCATCGCGACCATCATCAGCGGTTTCCGTGGCCACCTTAAGGTGTCGCGTTTGCAGCGTCTGGTCTTCGTATTGTTCATCGTCGGTGCAGCAACCCTGATCGCGTTGCTCGGTCAGCATTCGTTCCTGGGGGCGTTCAAGTCTTTCATCCTGTTCCTGCTCGCGTTCTTCACACCTTGGAGCGCGATCAACCTGGTGGATTACTACTGCATCACCCGCGAGCGCTATGACGTACCGGCGCTGGCCGATCCGAAGGGTCGCTACGGCCGCTGGAACATGCTGGGTATCAGCGTCTATGTGTTCGGTGTGCTGGTGCAGCTACCGTTTATCTCCACCAAGTTCTACACCGGCCCGCTGGTGGCAATGCTGGGTGATGTGGATATTTCCTGGATCATCGGTCTGATACTGCCCGCCGCCGTGTATTACGTCTGCGCAAAAAAATGGCACAGCGCCGTCCCTGATCACCTGATTCTGCCGACCGAGCAGGACAGCGAAGCACAACCTGAAAAAAGCGGGGCCAGCCGCGTTGCGGCGCAGGCCTGATTGGACGTGGACAGGGCTGGATGCCTCTTGACTGCCGTAAGCCCAATTCATGATTAGGAGCGTCACGACAATGAAATCGAACAAGACCCTGCTGACCACATTGCTTTCCATGGGCCTGCTCGCCAGTGCCGGCGCCACCCAGGCGGCCGGTTGGTGCGAGTCAGGCAAACCGGTGAAGTTCGCTGGCCTGAACTGGGAAAGCGGCATGCTGCTGACCGACGTCATGCAAGTGGTGCTGGAGAAAGGCTATGACTGCAAGACCGACAGTTTGCCGGGCAACTCCATCACCATGGAAAACGCCCTGAGCAGCAACGACATTCAAGTGTTCGCCGAAGAATGGGTCGGCCGCAGCGAAGTCTGGAACAAGGCCGAGAAGGCCGGCAAGGTCGTCGGTGTCGGCGCTCCGGTAGTGGGCGCGATCGAAGGCTGGTACGTGCCGCGCTACGTGATCGAAGGTGACGCCAAGCGCAAGCTTGAACCGAAAGCGCCAGACCTGAAAAACATTGCTGATCTGGCCAAGTATTCCGCCGTGTTCAAGGACGCTGAAGAGCCTGCCAAGGGCCGCTTCTACAACTGCCCGGCCGGCTGGACCTGCGAGCTGGACAACAGCGAAATGCTGAAAAGCTACGGCCTTGAAAACAGCTACACCAACTTCCGTCCGGGCACCGGCCCGGCGCTGGATGCGGCGGTGTTGTCGAGCTACAAACGTGGCGAGCCGATCCTCTTCTACTACTGGTCGCCAACCCCGCTGATGGGCCAGGTTGATCTGGTCAAACTGGAAGAAAAACCGGGCGTCGACAAGCGCGTGACGATCAAGGTCGGCCTGTCCAAGACCTTCCACGAACAAGCCCCGGAACTGGTGGCCGTGCTGGAAAAGGTCAACCTGCCGATCGACCTGCTGAACCAGAACCTGGGACGCATGGCGAAGGAACGTATCGAGTCGCCAAAACTGGCGAAAATCTTCCTCAAGGAACATCCTGAAGTCTGGCACGCGTGGGTCAGTGAAGACGCCGCCAAGAAAATCGACGCGGCGCTGTAGGTCGATACCTCCCGGCCAACCGTGAGGCTGGCCGGGAGATATGCCGTCATCGCTTGATTGAGATTTCTGATTGAGAGCCGCTTATGTTTCCCGAAAGCTTTACCTTTTCCATCGCCGACTGGGTCAACGGTTGGGTCGATTCGCTGGTCACCAACTACGGTGATGTGTTCCGCCAGATATCGGACACCCTGCTGTGGGCCATCGTCAACCTTGAAGGCCTGCTGCGCGCAGCGCCCTGGTGGCTGATGCTCGCCATAGTTGCCGGCGTCGCCTGGCATGCAACACGCAAGGTCGTGACCACGGCGGTCATCGTCGGTTTGCTGTTCCTCGTCGGTGCTGTCGGCCTGTGGGACAAGCTCATGCAGACCTTGGCGCTGATGATGGTGGCGACGATCATTTCGGTGCTGATCGGCATTCCGCTGGGGATTCTCTCGGCGCGCAGCAATCGCCTGCGTTCGGTGCTGATGCCGCTGCTCGACATCATGCAGACCATGCCGAGCTTCGTGTACCTGATCCCGGTGCTGATGCTGTTTGGTCTGGGCAAGGTCCCGGCGATTTTCGCCACCGTGATCTACGCTGCGCCACCGCTGATTCGTCTGACCGATCTGGGCATCCGCCAGGTCGACGGCGAAGTGATGGAAGCGATCAACGCGTTCGGCGCCAACCGCTGGCAGCAACTGTTCGGCGTGCAACTGCCGCTGGCTCTGCCGAGCATCATGGCCGGGATCAACCAGACCACCATGATGGCCCTGTCGATGGTGGTAATCGCCTCGATGATCGGCGCCCGAGGCCTTGGTGAAGATGTGCTAGTGGGGATTCAGACCCTCAACGTCGGACGCGGGCTTGAGGCCGGTCTGGCGATCGTGATTCTCGCGGTGGTCATCGACCGCATTACTCAGGCGTACGGTCGGCCACGGCATGAGGTGAGCAAATGAGCAACGCAACCGTGAGCAAGATCGAAGTCAAAAACGTCTTCAAGATTTTCGGCAGCCGCGCCAAGGACGCCTTGGCCATGGTTGGCCAGGGCAAGACCAAGGATCAGGTGCTGAGCGAAACCGGTTGCGTGGTCGGGGTCAACGACCTGTCGCTGAGCATCGGCACTGGCGAGATCTTCGTGATCATGGGCCTGTCCGGTTCCGGTAAATCGACGCTGGTGCGCCACTTCAATCGCCTGATCGACCCGACCAGCGGTGCGATCCTGGTGGACGGCGTGGACATCCTGCAATACGACATGGAAGCCCTGCGCGAATTTCGCCGGCACAAGATCAGCATGGTCTTCCAGAGCTTCGGCCTGCTGCCGCACAAAACCGTGCTCGACAACGTCGCTTACGGCTTGAAAGTGCGGGGCGAGAGCAAGCAACTGTGCGCCGAGCGCGCCCTGCACTGGATCAACACCGTGGGCCTCAAAGGCTACGAAAACAAATACCCGCACCAGCTCTCCGGCGGCATGCGTCAACGTGTGGGCCTGGCCCGCGCCTTGGCGGCGGATACGGACATCATCCTGATGGATGAAGCGTTCAGTGCGCTGGATCCGCTGATCCGCGCCGAGATGCAGGACCAGTTGCTGGAGCTGCAAAAGACCCTGCACAAGACCATCGTCTTCATCACCCACGACCTCGACGAGGCCGTGCGCATCGGCAATCGCATTGCGATCCTCAAGGACGGCAAGCTGATTCAGGTTGGCACGCCGCGCGAGATCCTGCATTCGCCGGCGGATGAGTATGTCGACCGCTTCGTGCAGCGGCGGGCGGCGGTGGTTTAAACAGATTTGTAGTGATGCTGCTGGCCCCTTCGCGAGCAAGCTCGCTCCCACAGGGGATCGCATTCCAATGTGGGAGCGAGCTTGCTCGCGAAGGGGCCGGTAGGGCTGCATAAATATTCAGGTTTTTCGGATGAGGTTAAAGATGTCCCAGGCTGAGAAAATCGTGATCACCGGCGCCCACCTGCGCTGGCAGGACGTAGTCGCCGTGGCCCGCCACGGCGCACAACTCGAGCTGTCGAGCGAGACTTGGACGCGCATCGAAAACGCGCAAGGCATCGTCCAGCGTATCGTTGCCAGCGGCGAGCGCGCTTATGGCGTCAACACCGGTCTGGGCGGGTTGTCCAACGTCTCGCTGAAAGACGAGCAGCTCAGCCAATTGTCGCGCAACACCCTGCTCAGCCATGCCTGCGGCGTCGGCCCGGTTTTGGCCGACGAACAAACCCGAGCGATCATCTGTGCCGCGATCCACAACTACAGCCACGGCAAATCCGGCATCCATCGCCAAGTAGTGGAAGGGCTGCTCGCGCTGCTCAATCGCGGCATCACCCCGCAGGTACCGTCGCAAGGCTCGGTGGGATACCTGACGCACATGGCGCACATCGGCATTGCGCTGCTAGGCGTCGGTAACGTCAGCTATCGCGGGCAAATCATCTCTGCCCAACAGGCACTGGCCGAAGAGGGCCTGCAACCGGTGCAACTCGGTGCGAAGGACGGTCTGTGCCTGGTCAACGGCACGCCGTGCATGACCGGCCTCAGTTGTCTGGCCATCGCCGACGCCACGCGTCTGCTGCAATGGGCCGACGTGATCGGCGCCATGAGTTTCGAAGCGCAGCGCGGGCAGATTGACGCGTTCGATGCCGAAATCATTGCGCTCAAAGCGCATCTGGGAATGCAGCAGGTTGGCGTCAATCTGCGTGCGTTGCTTGAAGGCAGTGAAGTGATCGCGTCGAGCAAAGGCATTCGCACTCAGGATGCGCTGAGCATCCGTTCGATCCCGCAGGTGCACGGCGCCGCGCGCGATCAACTGGAACACGCGATCAAACAGATCGAAACCGAACTCAATGGCTGCACCGACAACCCGCTGCTGTTGGGCACGCCGGACGAATTCCGCGTCATGTCCCAAGCCAATCCTCACGGCCAGTCGGTGGCAATGGCGGCGGATCTGCTGGCGATTGCCATGGCGGAAATCGGCTCGATTGCCGAGCGTCGTCTCGATCGCTTGGTCAACCCGCATGTCAGCGGTTTGCCGGCGTTTCTGGTGGCCAATCCGGGGGTGAACTCCGGGATGATGATCGTGCAATACGTCGCCGCGTCGCTGTGTGCGGAAAACCGCCAATTGGCGCAACCGGCGGTGCTCGACAACTACATCACTTCGGGTTTGCAGGAAGACCACTTGAGCATGGGCACCAACGCCGCGCTGAAGCTGCATCGCGCCCTGGAAAACTGCACGCAGATCCTCGCTATCGAATATCTGCTGGCGGCGCAGGCGTTTGAATTCCTCAAGGAACAGCGTTTCGGCGCAGGCACCGATGTTGCCTGGCGACTGCTGCGCGAAAAGGTCCCGGCTTATGATCAGGACCGCTGGCTAGCGCCGGATATCGCTGCCGCCGCGAGTGTTTTGAAAGACTCGAATCTGTTGCACAACGCGCTACCGAATTTGCACTGAAAACTATCTACGCCAGCGTGCCAAGGCGCGGCTCCCCAAAAGGGCAGACGCGACGGACAACGGACATCTCCGGAGCGTCTGGCGAGTTAACAATAAACTCTCAAAAGGAGCACAAAATGACTGCGCTGAACCTGATTCCCGGCCAACTGAGCCTGGCCCAACTGCGTGACGTGTATCAGAACCCGGTCAAGCTGACCCTCGACAACAGCGCCTCCGCACAGATCGAAGCCAGTGTCGCTTGCGTCGAGCAGATCCTCGCCGAGAACCGCACAGCCTACGGCATCAACACCGGTTTCGGCCTGCTGGCCTCGACCCGCATCGCCAGCGAAGACCTGGAAAACCTCCAGCGTTCGCTGGTGTTGTCCCACGCTGCCGGCGTTGGTGCGCCGATCAGCGATGCGCTGGTGCGGCTGGTGATGGTGCTCAAGGTCAACAGCCTCAGCCGTGGTTTTTCCGGCATCCGTCGCGTTGTAATCGATGCGCTGATTGCGCTGATCAACGCCGAGGTTTATCCGCACATTCCGCTGAAGGGTTCGGTCGGTGCTTCCGGCGACCTCGCGCCGCTGGCGCACATGTCGCTGGTGCTGCTGGGCGAGGGCAAGGCGCGTTACAAGGGCGAGTGGATGGAAGCCACCGAAGCGCTGAAAGTCGCCGACCTGACGCCGCTGACGCTGGCGGCTAAGGAAGGTCTGGCGCTGCTTAACGGTACTCAGGTTTCTACTGCATTTGCTCTACGTGGTTTGTTTGAAGGCGAAGATTTGTTCGCGGGCGCCATCGCGCTGGGCGGTCTGACGGTTGAAGCGGTGCTCGGTTCGCGCTCGCCGTTCGATGCGCGCATCCATGCTGCTCGCGGGCAGAAAGGTCAGATCGATGCGGCCGCTGCTTACCGCGATTTGCTGGGTGAGCGCAGCGAAGTTTCCGACTCGCATCAAAACTGCGACAAGGTCCAGGACCCGTACTCCCTGCGCTGCCAGCCGCAAGTCATGGGCGCCTGTCTGACCCAGTTCCGTCAGGCCGCTGAAGTGCTGGCGGTCGAAGCCAACGCGGTCTCCGATAACCCGCTGGTATTCGCCGCTGAAGGCGATGTGATTTCCGGCGGTAACTTCCACGCCGAACCCGTGGCCATGGCCGCTGACAACATGGCCTTGGCCATCGCGGAAATCGGCTCGCTGAGCGAACGCCGCATCTCGCTGATGATGGACAAGCACATGTCGCAACTGCCGCCGTTCCTGGTGGCCAATGGCGGCGTGAACTCCGGTTTCATGATCGCTCAGGTGACTGCTGCCGCGTTGGCCAGCGAGAACAAGGCGCTGTCCCATCCGCATTCGGTGGACAGCCTGCCGACTTCGGCCAACCAGGAAGACCACGTGTCCATGGCCCCTGCGGCCGGCAAGCGCCTGTGGGAAATGGCCGAGAACACTCGCGGGATTCTGGCGGTGGAATGGCTGGCGGCGGTGCAGGGGCTGGATTTGCGCAATGGCTTGAAGACCTCGGCGAAGCTGGAACAAGCCCGGGCGATTCTGCGTAAGGAAGTGCCGTTTTATGAAAAGGACCGGTTCTTTGCGCCGGACATCAATGCGGCGACTGAGCTGTTGGCTTCGCGCTGCTTGAACGAACTGGTCGCGGCGAAGCTTTTGCCGAGCCTTTGATGGCCTCTTCGCGAGCAAGCTCGCTCCCACAGTTGAAATGCGTTCTCCTGTGGGAGCGAGCTTGCTCGCGAATCGATTTTGAACAAGACGAGGACTTGGGATGAAAACCCTCTGGCAACACTGCCACGTCGCAACGATGGCGCAAGGCGTTTACTCGATCATCGAGGATGCGGCCATCGTGACGTCCGGTGCGCTCATCGAGTGGATCGGCCCGCGCAATCAATTGCCGTCCGGCGAGTATCCGGCTGTCAATGATCTGCAAGGCGCGTGGGTCACCCCCGGCCTGATCGACTGCCACACCCACACGGTGTTCGGTGGCAACCGCAGCGGCGAGTTCGAAAAACGTCTGCAAGGCGTCAGCTACGCGGAAATCGCAGCGGCCGGTGGCGGCATCGCCAGCACCGTGCGCGCTACGCGTGAGGCGTCGGAAGACGAGCTGTTCGCCAGCGCCGCCAAGCGTCTGAAAAGCCTGATGCGCGACGGCGTGACCACGGTGGAGATGAAGTCCGGCTACGGGCTCGATCTGGCCAACGAACGCAAGATCCTGCGGGTCATCCGCCGTCTAGCCAAAGAGCTGCCGATCAGCGTGCGCAGCACCTGTCTCGCCGCCCATGCGTTGCCGCCCGAATACAAGGATCGCGCCGACGATTACATCGATCACATCTGCGCCGAAATGCTTCCGGCCCTCGCCGCCGAAGGCCTGGTCGATGCCGTGGATGCGTTCTGCGAATACCTGGCGTTCTCGCCGGAGCAGGTCGAGCGCGTGTTCATCGCTGCGCAAAAACTCGGTCTGCCGGTGAAGTTGCACGCCGAACAATTGTCGTCGTTGCACGGTTCCAGCCTCGCCGCGCGCTATCACGCGTTGTCCGCCGATCACCTGGAGTTCATGGACGAGGCCGATGCCATCGCCATGGCCGCGTCCGACACCGTCGCGGTGCTGCTGCCGGGCGCGTTCTACTTCCTGCGCGAAACCCAATTGCCGCCGATGGACGCCTTGCGCAAGCACAAGGTGAAAATCGCCATCGCCAGCGACCTCAACCCGGGCACTTCGCCGGCGTTGTCGCTGCGTTTGATGTTGAACATGGCCTGCACCTGTTTGCGCATGACCCCGGAAGAGGCTTTGGCTGGCGCGACTATTCATGCCGCGCAAGCGCTGGGCATGGCCGACACGCATGGCTCGCTGGAAGTTGGCAAGGTCGCGGATTTCGTCGCCTGGCAGATCGATCGCCCGGCGGACCTGGCTTACTGGCTTGGTGGTGATCTGGACAAACGCGTCGTGCGTCACGGCGTTGACTCAAGTCTGTAGGAGAGCGGTTGTGGATAAGGTTCTGAACTTCAAACAAGGTCGCGTGCCGCTGCTGATCAGCATGCCCCATGCCGGTTTACGTCTGACCCCGGTGGTTGAGGCCGGCCTGATCGCCGACGCGAAAAGCCTGCCGGACACTGACTGGCATATTCCGCAGTTGTACGATTTTGCCGAAGAACTGGGCGCCAGCACATTGGCCGCCGAGTACTCGCGTTTCGTCATCGACCTGAACCGGCCGTCCGACGACAAACCGCTGTACGCTGGCGCCACCACCGGGTTGTACCCGGCGACGCTGTTCGATGGTATTCCGTTGTTCAAGGAAGGGCTGGAGCCGTCGAAAGAAGAACGCACGACATATCTGGAGCAAATCTGGATGCCGTATCACCGCACCTTGCAGCAAGAGCTGGCACGGCTTAAAGCCGAGTTCGGCTACGCGCTGTTGTTTGATGCGCACTCGATCCGTTCGATCATCCCGCACCTGTTCGACGGCAAACTGCCGGACTTCAACCTCGGCACCTTCAACGGCGCCAGTTGCGATCCGCAGTTGGCCACGCAACTGGAGGCGATCTGCGCGCGCCACAGCGACTACAGCCATGTGCTGAACGGGCGCTTCAAGGGCGGCCACATCACCCGGCATTACGGCAACCCGGCAGAGAATATTCATGCGGTGCAACTGGAACTGGGCCAGTGCACTTATATGGAAGAGTTCGAGCCGTTCCGCTACCGCGCCGACCTGGCCGAGCCGACGCGGGTGGTGCTCAAGGAAATGCTGCAGGGCTTCCTCGCTTGGGGCGAATCCCGCTACGCATGACGGTAGGCCTTTGGCGAGGGGATTTATCCCCGTTGGGTCGCGCAGCGGCCCTAAAACCGGCCACCACAGTTTCTCAGACATACCGCGTATATCGGTTTTACGACGGCTTCGCCGCCGGACGGGGATAAATCCCCTCGCCACAGGGGACATCGCTGAAAAATTGTGATTACGCGCGAGCATGCTCATTGACGTAAATCGGGTTTATGATGCCCAACGGCAGAATAGTAGAAGTCCCCCCAGGGATGACCTCGACCCCTTACGGAGCGCGCAATGCAGACTTTGTTTCCGCAGATCAAACCTCACGCCCGGCACGATCTGGCTGTCGATGACACCCATACGCTGTACGTCGACGAAAGCGGCTCACCGGAAGGCTTGCCAGTCGTGTTCATCCACGGTGGCCCGGGCGCCGGTTGCGACGCGCAGAGCCGTCGCTATTTCGATCCGAACCTTTATCGCATTGTCACCTTCGACCAGCGAGGCTGCGGACGTTCCACCCCGCACGCCAGCCTCGAAAATAACACCACCTGGGATCTGGTCGCTGACCTTGAGCGGATCCGCAAGCACCTGGGTATCGACAAATGGGTGCTGTTCGGCGGTTCATGGGGTTCGACCCTGGCTTTGGCCTACGCGCAAACCCATCCGGAGCGCGTTCATGGTCTGATCCTGCGTGGGATCTTTCTCTGCCGTCCGCAGGAAATCGAGTGGTTCTATCAGGCTGGCGCCAGCCGTCTGTTCCCTGATTACTGGCAGGACTACATCGCGCCGATCCCGCTGGATGAGCGCGATGACTTACTCACCGCTTTCCACAAACGGCTGACCGGTAACGACCAGATCGCCCAGATGCATGCGGCTAAAGCCTGGTCGACCTGGGAAGGGCGCACCGCGACCCTACGGCCGAACCCGCTGGTGGTCGATCGCTTTTCCGAGCCGCAGCGCGCGCTGTCGATTGCGCGGATCGAATGCCACTATTTCACTAACAATGCTTTCCTTGAGCCGAATCAGTTGATTCGCGACATGGGCAAGATTGCTCATCTGCCGGGCGTGATCATTCACGGTCGTTACGACGTGATCTGCCCGCTCGACAACGCCTGGGAATTGCACCAGGCCTGGCCGAACAGTGAATTGCAGGTCATTCGCGATGCTGGCCATGCCGCATCCGAACCGGGCATTACCGATGCGCTGGTGCGCGCGGCGGGCAATATGGCACGTCGTCTGCTCGATCTGCCGCCCGAAGAAGCATGAAGGGGCTTTTACAGCGCGTACGCGGTGCGCGAGTGGAAGTGGCGGGTGAGGTGGTTGGCGCGGTCGATCAAGGTTTGCTGGTGCTGGTAGCGGTCGAGCCCGACGACACGCGCGCCAGCGCCGACAAACTTCTGCATAAGCTGCTTAACTATCGGGTATTCAGTGATGCTGATGGCAAGATGAACTTGTCCCTCTCCGATGTCGGCGGTGGGTTGCTGCTGGTCTCTCAGTTCACCCTGGCTGCCGATACTAAAAGCGGGTTGCGCCCGAGCTTCTCGACCGCGGCCCCTCCGGCGTTGGGCGAGGAATTATTTGACTATCTATTAGGCAAAGCGAAACAGATGCATGGCACTGTGGCATCAGGTAGATTCGGCGCGGATATGCAGGTGCATTTGATCAACGACGGCCCTGTTACCTTTTTGTTACAAACCTGACAGCGCTTGAAACGCCTTTTTAGGAGATTTCGACGTTTTTAGGGTGTTTTCGCGATAAATACTTTGTTACCCCTGATGCGTTGTCATGCGGGCTACTAGATAATCGCGCGCTACGGTGATCAGCGTTCGTTGGTCCATTTTGACCTAGGTAGAGATTTGTCTGGATCCGATTGGGGAATCATTTTGCCCCAGCGGAGTCGGAACAATGCTCGCCAACTTGGCAAGGGTGCGCTGGAAGGTCGGCTTTTCGAAGCCGAAAACCCCACAGGCACTTCATCTGGCCGTTGGTTTTTTGATCTGTTTTCGGCGAGGGTTGCTCGTGATTGTTAGTCCCTGTAATGCAGCAAAAATGTCTGCCAAACGCATGCGAAGTGCTCTGGTAGCGGGCTCGGCGCTCCTGTGCCTGCTCAGCGCCGGTCAGCTTTGGGCGTTCAATCTTGACGATGTATCGGCCAAGGCTAAAGAGCTGGCCGGGCAGAAGTTCGAGGCCCCGCGCAGCAACCTGCCGAACGAATTCCGCGACATGAAATTCGCGGACTATCAGAAAATCCGCTTCCTCACCGAAAAGGCTGAGTGGGCTGATAAGAAGACGCCGTTCAAGCTGTCCTTCTATCACCAGGGTATGCACTTCGATACACCGGTGAAAATCAACGAAATCACAGCGAACACCGTCGAAGAGATCAAATACGATCCGACTCGCTTCGATTTTGGCGACCTGAAGTTCGATCCAAAAGCCACCGAGCAACTGGGTTATGCCGGTTTCCGTGTGCTGTACCCGATCAACAAGGCCGACAAGCAAGACGAAATCATGACCATGCTGGGCGCGAGCTACTTCCGCGTTGTCGGCAAGGGTCACACCTACGGTCTGTCGGCCCGTGGCCTGGCGATCGATACCGCGTTGCCGTCGGGTGAAGAATTCCCGCGTTTTCGCGAATTCTGGATTCAGCAGCCGAAACCGGGCGACAAGCATCTGGTGATCTTCGCCCTGCTTGATTCACCGCGTGCTACCGGTGCCTACCGTCTGATCCTGCGTCCAGGCAGCGACACCGTTGTCGACGTCAAAGCGCAGATGTTCCTGCGTGACAAGGTCGGCAAACTGGGCATCGCCCCGCTCACCAGCATGTTCCTGTTCGGCGCCAACCAGCCGTCGAAAGTCCTCAACTATCGTCGTGAACTGCACGACTCCAGCGGTCTGTCGATCCATGCCGGCAACGGCGAGTGGATCTGGCGTCCACTGAACAACCCGAAACACTTGGCCGTGAGCAATTTCAGCGTCGAGAACCTGCGTGGTTTCGGCTTGCTGCAACGTGGCCGTGATTTCAGTCACTACGAAGACCTCGACGACCGCTACGACAAGCGCCCAAGCGCCTGGATCGAGCCGAAGGGCGACTGGGGCAAAGGCACCGTCGATCTGGTCGAGATTCCAACCGCCGACGAAACCAACGACAACATCGTTGCGTTCTGGAGCCCGGAAAAACTGCCGGAGCCAGGTCAGCCACTCGACTTCGCTTACCGCATGCACTGGACCATGGACGAAGCGGCGATTCATGCGCCGGACAGCGCCTGGGTTGCGCAGACTCTGCGTTCGACCGGTGACGTCAAGCAATCGAACCTGATCCGTCAGCCGGATGGCAGCGTGGCTTATCTGGTCGACTTCGAAGGTCCATCGCTGGCGGCTCTGGCCCCGGATGCGGACGTTCGCAGCCAGGTCAGCGTTGGCGACAATGCAGAGCTTGTCGAGAACAACGTGCGCTACAACCCTGAAACCAAGGGCTGGCGTTTGACCCTGCGCATGAAGATCAAGGACGCGAGCAAGGCGACCGAGATGCGTGCCGCACTGGTGCAGCCAATCGTTACGGCGGATCTGGCGAAGTCTTCGCTGCCGACGTCGAACTCGTCCGTCGCCAAGGCCGACAAGGTTGCCGCCAAGCAACAAGAGAAACTCGACAAGGAAGCCAAGGCGGCAGAGGCCAAACACGCCGACGCTAAGCCAGTCGCAGATGCCAAGGACCAGGCCAACAAAGACGCCAAGCAGCCAGTCGCTGCCGACGCGGCCCCAGCCACACCGGAATCGGCACCGACTGAAGAAGTCCTGACCGAGACCTGGAGCTATCAGTTGCCTGCCGATGAGTAACTCTCAAGTACAGCCAGAGACTCTGTCCGAGTATCTGGCGCATCTGCCGATGACCGACGAGCAGCGCGCGGAACTCGCGGGCTGCCAGTCGTTCAGCGAGTTGCATGAACGCCTGTCGTCCTCGACGTTCGACGCCCCTGCCGAAGCCGCCCAGGCTTCGGTGGGCAAGCGCCTGACCCTGAGCACCGCTGAAGAGCTTGAAGAAGCGGAAATGTTGGTGCTCGACGCCAGCGGCCGAGTCAGCCTCAAGGCAACGCCGCCGATCCGTCGGACCAAGGTTGTGCCGGAGCCGTGGCGCACCAATATTCTGGTGCGCGGCTGGCGCCGGATGACTGGCCGCACCAACCCGCCACAACCGCCGAAGGACGAGAACGTCCTGCCGGCGGCGCGCTGGCGCACGGTCGGTTCGATTCGTCGCTACATTTTGCTGGTGCTGATGCTCGGTCAGACCATCGTCGCCGGCTGGTACATGAAAGGCATCATGCCGTACCAGGGCTGGTCGTTCGTCGATCTGGACGAAGTCCTGCATCAGCCGCTGGTGCAAACCGCCACGCAGGTGCTGCCATATGCGTTGCAAACCAGCATCCTGATTCTGTTCGGGATTCTGTTCTGCTGGGTTTCGGCCGGTTTCTGGACCGCGCTGATGGGCTTCCTCGAGTTGCTCACCGGCCACGATAAATACCGCATCTCCGGCAAAAGCGCCGGCAACGAGCCGATTGCCAAAGAAGCGCGTACCGCGCTGGTGATGCCGATCTGCAACGAAGACGTGCCGCGTGTATTCGCGGGCTTGCGTGCGACCTTCGAATCGGTTGCCGCTACCGGTGATCTGGATCGCTTCGACTTCTTTGTGCTCAGCGACAGTAACGACTCCGACATCTGCGTGGCCGAGCAACAGGCCTGGCTGGACGTCTGCCGCGAAGCCAAAGGCTTCGGCAAGATCTTCTACCGTCGCCGCCGTCGCCGTGTGAAGCGCAAGAGTGGCAACCTCGACGACTTCTGCCGTCGCTGGGGTGGTGACTACAAATACATGGTCGTCCTCGACGCCGACTCGGTCATGAGCGGCGAGTGCCTGACCAGTCTGGTGCGTTTGATGGAAGCCACGCCGGACGCCGGGATCATCCAGACCGCGCCGCGTGCATCGGGCATGGACACGCTGTATGCGCGCATGCAGCAGTTCGCTACCCGCGTGTATGGCCCGCTGTTTACTGCCGGTCTGCACTTCTGGCAGTTGGGCGAATCCCACTACTGGGGTCACAACGCGATCATCCGCATGAAGCCGTTTATCGACCACTGCGCCTTGGCGCCGTTGCCGGGTAAAGGGGCGTTCTCCGGTGCGATCCTGTCTCACGACTTCGTTGAAGCCGCGCTGATGCGTCGTGCCGGCTGGGGCGTGTGGATTGCCTACGACCTGCCGGGCAGTTACGAAGAGTTGCCACCCAACCTGCTCGATGAACTCAAGCGTGACCGTCGTTGGTGCCACGGCAACCTGATGAACTTCCGTCTGTTCCTGGTTAAAGGCATGCACCCGGTGCACCGCGCGGTGTTCCTCACCGGCGTGATGTCGTACCTGTCGGCGCCGTTGTGGTTCTTCTTCCTGGTGTTGTCGACTGCGTTACTGGCGGTGAACACCTTGATGGAGCCGCAGTACTTCCTCGAACCGCGTCAGCTCTATCCGTTGTGGCCTCAATGGCACCCGGACAAGGCGATTGCGCTGTTCTCGACCACTATCGTGCTGCTGTTCCTGCCCAAATTGCTGAGTATCATCCTGATCTGGGCCAAGGGCGCGAAAGAGTTCGGTGGCAAGTTCAAGGTGACCCTGTCGATGCTGCTGGAGATGCTGTTCTCCATGCTGCTGGCGCCGGTGCGGATGATTTTCCACACCCGTTTCGTCTTGGCCGCGTTCCTCGGCTGGGCCGCGACCTGGAATTCGCCCCAGCGTGACGACGACTCCACGCCATGGAGCGAGGCGGTCAAACGCCACGGCCCGCAGACTCTGCTGGGCTTCTTCTGGGCGCTGCTGGTGATCTGGCTGAACCCGAGCTTCCTGTGGTGGCTGGTGCCGATCGTCGGTTCGTTGATGCTGTCGATTCCGGTGTCGGTGATTTCCAGCCGTGTCGGTCTGGGTCTCAAATCCCGTGACGAGAGCCTGTTCCTCATCCCTGAGGAATACAATCCGCCACAGGCGCTGCTGGCCACCGATCAGTACACCCACGAAAACCGTTGGCACGCACTGAACGACGGCTTCGTCCGCGCGGTGGTCGATCCGCAGCAGAACGCCTTGGCGTGCTCGCTGGCGACCTCCCGTCACGGTCAGGCCGAGCCGATTGAGTGGCTGCGTCAGGAGCGTGTGCGTCACGCGATCAAGGTCGGTCCTGCCGGACTGAACAACCATGATCGCCTGCAACTGCTGAGCGACCCGGTAGCCTTGGCGCGCTTGCATGAGCAGGTCTGGGCCGAAGGTCATGCCGAGTGGCTGGATGCATGGCGGGCATCGGTGAAAGCCGATCCGCATGCGCCGTTGCTGCCGCTGCGACCGGTGAGCCCGCAGGCTCAACCGGCCTGATAAAGGAACCCCGACTGTTTCGTAATGCTGTTCACTTAAGCGGAGCAGCTTTACGGTCAACTGGAAACCGGGTTTTTGACATCTTCACCGTCCTTGGCTTGAGGGCCTTGGGCGGTGATCCAGAAACAACCCCCCTACACCCTCTCTTAATTCCGCAAGTCGCCTCCTGTCGAATCATGTTTTAAGCCAGCATCCGTGGGCAAGCGACGTCGGCGCCTAGTCGCCTGACTGGAAAGATCCAGTGCAGGCGCTACCCACTCGATGGGAATGTTGGATGAAGGAGTTCAGTTCGCAGAAATTGAAAAGCTCACCGAGGTCGAGCCGGTCTTGTTGAGCAGACAGAAAAAACCCGATGTCAGAGGTCTGGCATCGGATTTCCAGTAAGGCCGGCTTGAACTCAAATGCTTAAGTGAACAGCATTACGAGAAAGCGGTTTTTTTGCATGTGCGTCACCATTCGGCTCGGATCATTGCCGCATTGCTCTGATATTCAGCTACCACGGTATCCCCGTGTACTCAGTGAGCAACTCATGGAAGGGTGATTGGCACACGTGTCCGCAAGGGTTCACTCCTGCGTCACAGCCTCGGCGATGAGTGCCAGTTGTCTGAGATCAGCGGGCTCGGCTGCTGTGATGTCGGATGGCATTTCCTGCGCATCGGATTCGGCAAAGTTTCCGGCGCTGTCGACTGCGCGTACGCTGTAAAAGCCCTTGTCTGCCGGATTAACAACCGTGCTTGTTTTGCCCTCCACGGTGTTGATTTTTTTGCCGTCGCGGTAGATCTGATATTCCTTTACGCCCACGTTGTCTGTGGCCGCCTTCCAAAAAAGCCACCCGTACCCTTCTAATATAAAGAAACGCAGATCGGTGGGCTTGCTGGGCTTCGTTACGTCCCCCAGCGAAACGCGGATTTCTGCGGGGGCACCGTCACCGCTGGCATAGTGGGGGAGAACCTGGAGGGTGTGGCTCGCGCCGTCTGCCAAGCCAGAGAATACGTACTCTGTGCCGGCCTGCCTGGCTACCAATCGATCATTGGCGTACAGCGAATAAGTAACTGCTTCGCTATCGCGCGGTCGTACCCAGTCAAGCTTGATCGAGTTGCTCGAAACGATCGTGCCTTTTAATTGCTGCGCGGTGGATTGGCTCGCTTTACTGGCCCGGGCGCGGGTGCTGTGAATGCATCGGTTCACAACGCCGGTTGCTTCGAAGAAATCGCAGTAGATAATATTACCGACACTTGCTTGTCGGTAGTTTCCCGTTCCGAGTTTATTGAAGAATGCGCTCCAGAAAGCAGCGTTGGAATTATAACGCACCGGGCCAAGCCAACTATAACCACATGCGAATATTGGATACAAACGACCCTTTGGAAAGGTGGCCATTTCCTTGTTGATATGGTCGCGAAGTTGGAACTGGTCGTTTAAATCGTTTCCGGTCCATGAGCTGTTGATTTTCGGCCAGCAGTAATCCGGCGGGTTGTTTCGGGCGACGATTATACTTCTGCCGGGAAAGCGGCGGCGGATTTGGCCGATTGTCATGTTTCTCGCCGACGACGGGATACAGAGATGAGTGTATCCGCGAAATGCACGATTAAAATCCCACTCATCAACGGTCAGTTCATGAAAGTTCAAAATTACTATTTCGCCAGGATTACGTGTGACAAAATCGGCTACTTGGGCGATGCATTGATAGAGTTGGCGCCCGGCATCGTAACCACCGTGTTGGAACATCAACCTTGAACCTTTCCAATGCAGGCGCAAATCCAGCGCTCTGATACCATGCGCTAACTGATGGTTAAACGTATGATTCTGGCAGGCAGCCCACTGATCGGCAGGCCAGCCGGCGCCGTCCTGGTCGACGCCAGCGTTGTGCGCCATGGGCATGACGACGTCATGCAGTTTGAGACATTCCAGATCAGGCCCGATGTCTGTCATCCATCGGCTTGCGTTAAATACTGACGCGCGACGGCGCAGTACCACGGTGTTACGGGCGTTACTGATTGATTGACGATCTCGAGAACCGTCTGCGCTGACCGTCAATATAAAGGTCAGCTCAGTGTCATCTGCAAGTTTGGCGAGCTCATCAGACGGTATCTCGAACGTCGGTTGTACCTCGGTTGTAATATCAATTGGCGCAGCCTCGGCAAGTTTGAAAAATTTTTTGGTGCCATCGGTTTCGGTAACTTCGCAATGAAGCCACAGTCGTGCTGCACTCGTAGTGTCTATATCGGCGTGGACAGTGGCAGTCGGGCTCGATGTTTTAGCGTCATAATCAAGAATATTGCCATTGGTGTTGGAGATTGTGACGTGTAGTGATGAATTGGTATTCTCAATAGTCATGTTTGTGCTCGAAATCTATTAAGTTGTTCTAATGCTTTTAAGTTGAATGGATGGAATACTTAAAAGCTTTTTTGTAGGCGAGATGATTCTAGGCCACGACTGAACCTAGCATCGTGAAATTGATCGGTGGTAGTTAAATCTGTATTGTTGTTGTTAGCGGAAGTTGCATGCGTAAGTTGGCGCGTTAATAATGGTTGTCAAGTAATCAGGGTCGGGGTGATGCCGTGGGCTAACTTGCGAAGTGCCAGGCGAACTCGCCCGTGAAGTTGGCGGAGGTGGAATTGGCAACCCGTTAAGACGCTATTGATCAGCGTCGGGCGTAGCGGGACTGCGGATGTGCGATGGGGTGTCCCGACGAGCTTACCCGTCGGGAGGCCGGGGTTTTTCTTAAACCTTGAAGCGCCCCACCAGCATCTGCAAATGGGTGCCCAGCCGCGCCAACTCAACACTGGACGCTGCTGTCTCCTCACTCGCCGCAGACGTCTGATCCGACACATCGCGCACATTCAGCACGCTACGGTTGATCTCCTCAGCCACAGCAGATTGCTGTTCAGCCGCCGCCGCGATCTGCTGGTTCATCGCCTGAATCGCCGACACGGTGCGTGTAATGCTTTCCAGCGAACCACCAGCGCGACGGGTCAGCTCAACGCTGCTGTCGGTAAGGGTGCGGCTGTTGTCCATGATCGTTGCCACTTGTTGGGTGCCGTTTTGCAGGCCGATGATCAGCTCTTCAATCTCTTCGGTGGATTTCTGCGTGCGCTGCGCGAGGCTGCGTACTTCGTCAGCGACCACGGCGAAACCACGTCCGGCCTCACCGGCGCGCGCCGCTTCGATGGCCGCGTTTAGCGCCAGCAGGTTGGTTTGCTGGGCCACGGATTTGATCACGTCGAGCACGCTGCCGATCTTGTCGCTTTCGCGCTTGAGTTCGCCCATGGCGGCGGTGGAGTTGCCGACTTCAACGGCCAGACGCTCGATCTGTGCGATCGCTTCGCCAACCACCTTGTCGCCTTCGCGGGCCTGTTGGTCGGCGGCGACGGCGGCTTCTGAGGCCTCTTCGGCGTTACGCGCGACTTCCTGCACGGTGGCGGTCATTTCGTGCATGGCGGTGGCAACCTGATCGGTCTCGATCTTCTGATTGTTGACCCCGGCACTGGTCTGTTCGGTCACTGCCGACAGTTCTTCAGCGGCGCTGGCGATCTGGGTCACGCCTTCGCTGATCCCGCCGATCAGCTCACGCAGGCCTTGGGTCATGCTCTGCATCGAGCGTTGCAATTGGCCGAGTTCGTCACGGCGCAGCGAAACCAGGTTGTGGGTCAGGTCGCCGGCGGCTACGCGTTCGGCGACTTTCAGGGTCTGGTTCAGTGGAATGATGATCTGCCGGGTGATCGCCCAAGCGGCCAGCAGGCCGAAGGCCAAGGCCAGCAAGGTGGCGATCAGCAGCATGTTCTTGGCGTGGGCGGCATCGGTGTCACGCACGATAGTTTGCGAAGCCGTCAGCTTCTTGCTGAGGTCGATCAGGATGTCGCCCTGAGCGGACATGCGCGCGAGTGACTTGGCATTGGTGACCTGCGAGTCGCGGAACTGAGCGACCGCCGCTCGATAGGCTTTGATCGAGTCAGTGGCCTGTTGCAGGTTGGCGATGTGCTGTTCCGGCAGTCGCGAGGGCAGGCTTTCAAGGTTTTTCAGGGCATTGTCGATGGCAGCCAGTGCCGGTTGCTCTGCTTCAGCCTTGCCGCTGTAGGTGTAGCCGCGCACCTGATAACGCGCTTGCTGGAGCAATTTGCTCAGCTCGATCACGCTGTTGAACTGCGCGACGCTGTCACCTTGCAGCAAGGATTTTTCAACTTCCGCAACCTTGGCCACGGCGTTGTCGGCGTTGGCGCCCAGCTTGCTGCGGGCGTCTTCGCGCTGCACGGTGGCTTGGGTCATGTCGGCAAAAGCACGTTTGTACTCGGCGACGGCGGCCAATTGCTGATCGACCATGGCGGCGTCGGACGGTTGTTCAATCATGCCACGGGCGGTTTGCAGGCCGCTGTCGAGTTTGTTCAGCAACTCGTTGACCGCGCCCGGGCCTTGTTCGCCACGGCGCGCGTCATAGTCCACGCGCGCTAGGCGCAAATCCTTGGTCAGCTCGTTTAGGCTGGAGATGAAACCGAGCTTGTCGCCGCGGCTGATGATGCCGCTCATGCCGGTCCAGCCGGTAAAGGTGATCAACAACGTCAGCAACAGCACCAGGCCGAAACCGATTCCCAGTTTGCGTTTGACGCTGACGTTTCCAAGACTCTCGGCTAACCAACGGTACATGCGACGACTCCCCTCGGACCACTAATTGGACTTATGGGGACTGTATCGGCTGGATGATGGCAATCTGTAACGCGATTTGTCTGGAGAAGGCGTCAGAACAATCGGGCGAGGAGGGCGGTGACGGCGGTTTCGACGCGCAGAATGCGCTCGCCCAGTTGCACCGGTTGCAGACCGGATTTTGCCAGCAGATCGATTTCGTAGGGGATCCAGCCACCTTCCGGGCCGATGGCCAGGGTCACCGGTTCGCTCAAGGCGCGCGGGCACGCTGGGTAGTTGCCGGGATGGCCAACCAGGCCGAGGGTGCCGTCGGTAATCGCCGGCAGTCGATCTTCGACAAACGGCTTGAAGCGTTTTTCGATGACTATCTCTGGCAGCACCGTGTCGCGGGCCTGTTCGAGGCCCAGGATCAACTGCTCGCGAATCGCTTCAGGTTCAAGAAACGGCGTCTGCCAGAAACTCTTCTCGACGCGGTAGCTGTTGACCAGAATCACCTTCGGCACGCCCATGGTCGCCACGGTCTGGAACACCCGGCGCAGCATCTTCGGGCGCGGCAGGGCCAGCACCAGCGTCAGCGGCAGCTTGGCTGGCGGCGGCTTGTCGAGGGTGACACGCAGTTCAGCTTCACCCGCCTCCAGGCGCAACAGCTCAGCCGAACCCATCAGCCCATTGATGCGCCCGACCCGCAGGCTGTCACCCACTTGCGAGCG
The DNA here is from genome assembly GCF_044760045.1 of Pseudomonas sp. NPDC098747. Classification (NCBI taxonomy): domain Bacteria; kingdom Pseudomonadati; phylum Pseudomonadota; class Gammaproteobacteria; order Pseudomonadales; family Pseudomonadaceae; genus Pseudomonas; species Pseudomonas sp. NPDC098747. Next base: position 42,058 of record NZ_JBIWAL010000027.1, read on the forward strand.
ATGGACTTCCTGCATATGGGTCAGGCGCCGATCACGCAACACGACACGGTCGGCCGCAATGAAATCGGCCTCTTCGAGCAACAGAAGGTTCATGCCTGGGTCGCTGGCGGCTGATCGTTGTGATCGTCGGCCGGATTCTCGTCCGGGCGTTCGCGTTTGCTGATCAGGCCACCGAACAGGATGCCGATCTCAAACAGCATCCACATCGGCACGGCCAGCAGGGTCTGCGAGAAGATGTCCGGTGGCGTCAGGATCATGCCGACCACGAAGCAGCCGATGATCACATACGGGCGGATCTTTCTCAGGTAGGCAACGTCGACCACGCCGATCCACACCAGCAGCACCACGGCCACCGGGATTTCGAACGCCACGCCGAAGGCGAAGAACAGCGTCATGACGAAATCGAGATAGCTGGCGATGTCGGTCATCATTTCCACGCCAGCCGGGGTGGCTGCGGCGAAGAACTTGAAGATCAGCGGGAACACGAAGTAATAGGCGAACGCCATGCCGGTGTAGAACAGCAGGATGCTCGAGACCAGCAGCGGCACTGCAATGCGCTTCTCATGCTTGTACAGGCCCGGCGCGATGAACCCCCAGATCTGATGCAGGATCACCGGGATCGCCAGGAACAGCGAGACCATCATCGTCAGTTTCAGTGGCGTCAGGAACGGCGACGACACGTCGGTGGCGATCATCGTCGCGCCGACCGGCAGGTAATGGCGCAGCGGCGTGGAGACGAACGTGTAGATCTGCTGGGTGAAGGCGAACAGCCCGGCGAAGATGATGAAGATCGCCGCTACACAACGCAGCAGGCGGGTGCGCAACTCGGTGAGGTGCGATACCAGCGGCATGTGCTGGTCGTTTTCGGGAAGATCGCTCATGAGGCTCGCGGCGGCAAAGGAGTGTCGTGAGGCGCTGGTGTGATCGGCGCGGCGGCTGGAGCTATGTGTTCAACCGAAGAGTCTGCAACAGCGGGTACCGGTTCTGCCGGCGCTACAACGGGACCAGGTGCAGCGGGCGCGGCAGGCGCATGAATCGTCTGCTGGGCCACGTGCTCAACCGTTGTCGGTTCTTGCTGAACCGGCTGGAAGATTTTCCGCGCTTCCTGCTCTAGCGACAGAATGTGTTCGTTGTGCAGTTGCCGACGAATCTCGTCGGCACCGATTTCACGTTCAACTTCCTGTTTGATCGCGTTGAAGCTGCGCTTCAGCCGTCCGACCCACAGGCCGGCGGTGCGCGCAGCACCCGGCAGACGCTCGGGGCCCAGCACCAGCAGGGCGACGAGGCCGACGAGCAGCAGTTCAGTGAATCTGATACCAAACATTAGTCAGTGCTCACACGTCTTTGCGGATCGGCTCTTCGACTTTTTGCGCCTGCACGTCGATGGTGTGCGGCGGGTTGGCCTGAGCGGTGGCTTGCGGCTGCACCGGTGGTACCGGTTGAGCAGGCGTCACGGTCGGATCAGCGTTCGGCTTCTCGTCGTCGTTCATGGCTTTGCGAAAGCCCTTGATCGACTCACCGACGTCGGTGCCGAGGTTTTTCAGTTTCTTGGTGCCGAACACCAGCACCACGACAACCAGAATGACGACCCAGTGTTTCCAGTCAAAAATGCCCATGTTGCTATTCCTCTCTAATAATTGTTCAGGCGGACGGACGCGAGGCTTTCTCGACGTGTCCGGACAGGCCAAAGCGGCGATCCAGTTCATCGAGCACGGCCTGCGGATGCTGCCCCAATTGGGCGAGCATGACCATACTGTGGAACCACAGGTCAGCGGTCTCGTAGATCACGTCGCTGCAGTCGCCGCTGATCGCGGCGTCCTTGGCGGCAATAATGGTTTCGACCGACTCTTCGCCGACTTTCTCCAGAATCTTGTTCAAGCCCTTGTGATACAGGCTGGCCACATACGAGCTGTCGGCCGCTGCGCCTTTGCGCTCTTCCAGTACCTGAGCGAGGCGCGTCAGAGTGTCACTCATGTTTGTGTCCTGCGGAGTAGATTGCGTGCGGGTCTTTCAGCACCGGGTCGACCGTTTTCCAGTCGCCGTTTTCGAAGACGCGGTAAAAGCAGCTTTGACGGCCGGTATGGCAAGCGATGTCGCCGATCTGTTCGACCATCAGGATGATCACGTCGGCGTCACAGTCCAGACGCATTTCATGCAGCGTCTGTACGTGGCCGGACTCTTCGCCCTTGCGCCACAGCTTGCCACGGGAACGTGACCAGTAGATTGCACGGTTTTCCGCGGCGGTCAGCTCGAGCGCTTCGCGGTTCATCCAGGCCATCATCAGCACGCGTCCGGTCTTGTGATCCTGGGCAATCGCCGGCACCAGGCCATCAGCGTCCCATTTGATCTCGTCCAGCCAGTTGTTCATCTTCGACTCCGACAGCGAACCCACACTTCAATAGTCGGGTTCAGGCGTTGAAACAGTGTGCCAGCCGATCACGGAACTGGCTATCGGCGAACGACCAGATACAAGCCGACGGCCACCATGATTCCCGCCGGCCAATGCCCCAATTCATGCATCGGGCCACCGGCGGCGAGGATAGTACCGCCCGCCAGATGGGCACAGCCGAGCAAACGCAGGAACCAGTCGTCCTTGCGTTTGTGCCACGGCGCCGGTGGGTCGTAGGCGTGTGGCTGCGACATGCGCTCGAGCAGGTCGCGAGCCATATTGGCCAAGTGCGGAATCTGTTCAAACTGGCTCTGTACGTTGCCGAGCAAGGCTTTCGGGCTGACGCGCTCGCGCATCCAGCGCTCCAGAAACGGCTGCGCGGTGTTCCACAGATCCAGATCCGGATAGAGCTGACGACCTAAGCCTTCGATATTCAGCAAAGTCTTTTGCAACAAAACCAACTGCGGCTGCACTTCCATGTTGAAGCGCCGCGCCGTCTGGAACAGGCGCATCAGCACCTGGCCGAATGAAATATCTTTTAATGGTTTTTCGAAGATCGGTTCGCACACGGTGCGGATCGCCGCTTCGAATTCGTTGAGCTTGGTTTCTGCCGGCACCCAACCCGAATCGATGTGCAACTGCGCCACGCGGCGATAATCACGCTTGAAGAAAGCGAACAGGTTTCGCGCCAGATAATCCTGGTCTTCCGGAGTCAGGCTGCCGACGATGCCGCAGTCGATCGCGATGTACTGCGGGCTCCACGGGTTGACCGTGCTGACGAAGATGTTGCCCGGGTGCATGTCGGCGTGGAAAAAGCTGTCGCGGAACACCTGGGTGAAGAAGATCTCCACGCCGCGTTCGGCGAGCATTTTCATGTCGGTGCGCTGATCGGCGAGGGTCGCCAGATCGGTGACCTGAATGCCGTAGATACGCTCCATCACCAGCACTTTCGGCCGGCACCAGTCCCAATAGACTTGCGGCACGTAGAGCAGCGGCGAACCTTCGAAGTTACGCTTCAACTGACTGGCGTTGGCCGCCTCGCGCAGCAGATCGAGTTCGTCGTAGATGGTTTTTTCGTAGTCCTGCACCACGTCCACCGGGTGCAGCAGGCGCGCGTCGGCCGACAGTTTTTCGGCGGCACGGGCGAGGATGAACAGCCACGCCAGATCCTGCGCGATGATCGGTTTCAGGCCCGGCCGGATCACCTTGACCACCACTTCTTCGCCGGTTTTCAGCTGCGCGGCATGCACTTGCGCCACCGAGGCCGAGGCCAGCGGTTCGACGTCGAAACGGCTGAACACTTCGCTGATCTTCTTGCCGAGCTGCGCTTCGATGAGCTTGATCGACACTTGGGAGTCGAACGGCGGCACGCGATCCTGTAGCAGCATCAGCTCATCGGCGATGTCTTCCGGCAGCAGGTCGCGGCGGGTCGAGAGAATCTGCCCGAACTTGATGAAAATCGGTCCCAGATCCTGCAATGCCAGACGCAATCGCGCGCCTCGGCTCAGCTCCAGCGTCTTGCGCGGGAACCAGCGCCATGGCAGCACATAGCGCAGCGCCAGGAGAAACCAGGGCAGCGGCAGATCGAACAGCAGGTCATCGAGGCGGTAGCGGATCACGACGGACTGGATGCGCAGCAGACGGCGGACGGCGAGCAGCTTCATGCGTTATCGCTTGGGTCGAGGGATCGGGAAAGGCGCTCGAAACGCGCCTCGAGACGTTCCAGATCAAGTTTGATCCGGTCCAGTTCGCTGAATCGCGCTTCGGCTTCGCGCTGCCCGACGAGGGTGCGCGATTCTTCGGCGAGGTACTCGGCGAGGTTCTGATTGAGGCTGGCAAATCCTTGTTGATACCAGCGCGCGCGGCTGCGCAGATGACTGCCAACCAGTTGCGTGGCGACCGGGCCGACCCAGCGCGAGAGTTCGTACTCCCAGTCCAGCTCAAGATCCTGCAACACGCCGGCCAGCTCCAGCAGTACGCCGCTGTCGCCATCAAGCTCGACTTCCGGGGCGTGCAGCACCGCGGTCTTGTCTTTGCTCAGGGCCAGTTTCAGCAGGCTGGACGCCGGGGCGCGCAGGGTGCAATCGACGCCGGTTTCCCAGTGCGAGGCCAGCATCAGGCCTTCGTCGCTGGGCAAAATGAACAGTTGCAGCGCCGGGCTGCGGCAATCGACGGCAATCACTTTGCCGGTCAAATGCGCCAGCCGCGGCAGCGCCGTGCTGTCGAGACGCAGCACCCGGTTGAGGCCGAGTTCAACGCTGGCGAGCAGCCCGGTGAGCAGCATCAGGGCTTGATGCCGCGGTGCAGGGCGACGATGCCGGCGGTCATGTTGTGATAGGTCACGCGGTCGAAACCGGCCTCGACCATCATCGACTTCAGGGTTTCCTGATTCGGGTGCATGCGGATCGATTCGGCCAGGTAGCGATAGCTTTCCGAGTCGTTGGTGATCAGCTTGCCCATCAGTGGCATGAAGGCGAACGAGTAAGCGTCGTAGGCTTTGGACATCAGCGCGTTGGTCGGCTTGGAGAATTCCAGCACCAGCAGACGGCCGCCCGGCTTGAGCACACGCAGCATCGAACGCAGGGCGTCTTCCTTGTGCGTCACGTTGCGCAGGCCGAAAGCGATGGTCACGCAGTCAAAGTGGTTGTCCGGGAACGGCAGTTTTTCTGCGTCGGCCTGGACGAATTCGACGTTGCCCGCCACGCCCAGATCCAGCAGGCGGTCACGACCGACCTTGAGCATGGATTCGTTGATGTCAGCCAATACGACCTGGCCGGTAGGGCCGACCAGATGCGAGAACTTTTTGGTCAGGTCACCGGTGCCACCGGCGATGTCGAGCACGCGGTTACCGCTGCGCACGCCCGACAGTTCGATCGCGAAACGCTTCCACAAACGGTGCATGCCGCCCGACAGAAGGTCGTTCATCAGGTCGTATTTAGCGGCTACGGAGTGGAATACCTCAGCGACTTTTTCCGCTTTCTGGCTTTCCGGAACGTTTTTGAAGCCGAAGTGAGTGGTGGGTTCGGCATCGCTGCCTTTGCGCTGATCAGTCATATCGCTGTCACCAAAAGAGAATGCGCGACATTCTAATCCCCAAGGCATGCTTTGTCTTGGAATGGCTAAAGGTAAGATGGGCAACCTTCGGGACGATTTGCCGCAGACGCGGTCAAGATTTACCATCACCTATTCATCAATCAGGAGTCATTCGATGGCCAAAATCAGTGTTGAGCGTGCCCACACACTGGGCAAGGAAGCCGCCCGCGAGAAGGCCGACAAGCTGGCCAAAAAGCTTAATGAACAATACGGTCTGGAACCGCAATGGTCGGGCGACGTACTGAATCTCAAGCGCTCGGGTGTGAAAGGCGCGGTGCATGTTGGCGATGACTCGATCCGCGTGGATGTGGAACTTGGCCTGATGATGTCGGCCATGAGCGGCATGATCAAAGCCGAGATCGAGAAGGCTCTCGACAAAGCGCTGGTCTGACGTATTTGCTGAGTCCCGAATCCCTGTGGGAGCGAGCTTGCTCGCGAATGCGATGTGTCAGTTGACTGAAATGTTGGCTGATACGACGCTTTCGCGAGCAAGCTCGCTCCCACAGTTTTTTGTGTTGCGCCCCGGGATTCATGTCAGTTGTTAGGGTGCCGTTTCTAATTTTTCTGCCTACTTTGTGCCTGAGCCCGACACTTTCGCGGGCAGTTCCTCAAACCTTCTGCGCGTGAGGTGCACCATGGCCAAAGTAATTTTGAAGAAAAAAATCGACGCTTCGACTTCTGCTCTGAGCGACGTCAAATCCTATGCCCGCAAGATCTGGCTGGCAGGCCTGGGTGCCTACACCAAGGTTGGCCAGGAGGGTGGCGAGTACTTTCAAGAGTTGATCAAGGCTGGTCAAACTGTTGAAAAGAAAGGCAAAAAGGTAGTCACCGAAAAACTCGAAGCGGCCAATGCCGAAATCGACGAAGCCCGTGATGAAGTCAGTTCTTTCAAAGGTCGTGTCGAAGTTCAGCTCGACAAGGTTGAGAAGGCATTCGACACCCGTGTAGCAGGCGCCTTGAATCGTATCGGCATTCCGTCTAAACATGACGTTGAGACACTCTCTGCTAAGCTCGATGAGCTGACGGCATTGCTCGAACGCGTCGCGCGTAAATCTTAAGGAGAACGGGATGGCTGGTAAAAAGAACACCGATAAAGAAGGCAGCTCGTGGATTGGGAAAGTCGAAGACTACTCCCGCAAAATCTGGCTGGCTGGTTTAGGCGTGTACTCGAAGATCGACACTGACGGCAGCAAGCTCTTCGATACATTGGTTAAAGACGGCGAGAAAGCCGAGAAGCTCACCAAGTCTGCAGTCGGCAAGAAAGTCGATGCCGCCAAGGATTCTGCTTCTTCCGCCAAGTCGCGCATCAGCGGCGTGAAAGATCGCGCGCTGGGCAAGTGGGACGAGCTGGAAGGGGCTTTCGACAAGCGCCTGAACAGTGCGATTTCACGCCTGGGCGTACCGAGCCGCAATGAGGTCAAGGCACTGCACAGCAAGGTTGAAACCTTGACCAAGCAGATCGAAAAACTCACGGGTCTGAAAACCCAGCCAGTCGCGGCGAAAACCGCGGCGGCGAAACCGGCAGCCAAAACTGCAGCGGCCAAACCAGCAGCTAAAACGGCGGCCAAGCCATTGGCCAAAGCGGCTGCCAAACCGGTGGCGAAAGCTAAAGCTGCGGTTAAATCGGTAGCGAAAACTGCTGCCGCCAAGCCTGCAGTCAAGGCAGCGGCCAAACCAGTTGCCGCGGCCAAGTCGGTTGCCAAACCAGCAGCAAAAGCAGTCGCCAAGCCAGCCGCGAAAACCGCTGCTGCCAAACCGGCTGCCAAACCGGCTGCGGCGAAGAAACCAGCAGTAAAAAAACCGGCCGCGCCGAAAGCCGCTGCGCCGAAACCGGCCGCTCCAGCAACCAAGCCTGCGACCCCGGCAACCCCGGCCAGCGCGTCGAACTCCGCCGCTGCACCGACCCCGGTGGTAACCCCGACTGCTGCATCGACCCCGTCGACGCCAACCAGTCAGTCCTGATTTTTCAGGGCAAAACAAAACGCCCGGCCTGTGAAGGTCGGGCGTTTTTGTTTGTGCATTTTAAAAGCAGGCCCTCACCCCAGCCCTCTCCCGGAGGGAGAGGGAGCCGACCGAGCTGTCTCGTGTCAAACATCGACCTGAAAAACCGAGTCGATTATGGATTCAACACAGCTTTTTCACGTTGGCCGGTCTGTTGAAAGACCGAATCGATTATGGATTCAGCACATCACGTTCACGTCGGCGGACTTCTTGAATATCCTCCAATCAGTCCCCTCTCCCTCCGGGCGGTCCGACGTTTCGGGAGGGCTAGGGTGAGGGGCTTTTGAAGTTAATCGTGGTCTTCCAGATACTGCAAAGCCATCCGCTCCGTCGCCACCTTCACCGGCGGCAACAAATGCGGCGCCACCAGCATCATGATCTGATAAACCACCAACCTGACCTCACCCTCGCGATCCAGAATCCGCTGATAGTCCAGCGAAAACAGCAACGTCATGGTGATCTGCTCAACCAGTTGCCCCAACGCCTGAGTATCGCTGACCAGTTGCCCCGACGCCTTCAATCGCGCCAGCAATGATGCCAGCGTGCGCTTAAGGGCATTGAGCAGATTGCGAATCCCCTTCGCCAGTTTCGGCAGGCGTCCGGCGAGATTCGACAGGTCCTGGAACAGGAACCGATACTGCGCCAGCCGCTCGACGATCAAATGCAAAAACAGCCAGTAATCTTCCGGCGCCAGCTCCACCTCCGGCGGTGGGTCCAGCAACGGTGCCAGTTCATTCTGGAAGCGATCGAACAGTCCGAGTATCAGCGGTTCCTTGCCGTGAAAGTGGTAGTAGAGGTTGCCGGGGCTGATCCCCATTTCATTGGCAACTTCCATGGTGGAAACGTTCGGCTCGCCCTTTTCGTTGAACAATTGCAGAGCACATTCGAGAATCCGGTCGCGGGTTTTCATCCAGTCTTCTTAGAAAAGTTCGGTTAAGCGTCAGCGCACACGCACGTAAGTACCGGGTGCTGCCTCCATCGGTGGATAGTTCGGGTTGCCGAGGGTCATCTGGGTTTCGTGCTGGGCGCCCGAGCGCTGCTGAATCCATTCCAGCCACTGCGGCCACCAGCTGCCGTCGACGTGTTTGGCGTCGTAATACCAAGCGCGGGGGTCGCTGCTCATCTTGCCGTTCTCGACGTACGCGGCTTTCGGGTTGCTTGGCGGGTTGAGAATGCTCTGCACATGGCCGCTGTTGGACAGCACGAAACGCCGTTCGCCACCCAGCAACAGGGTCGAGCGATACACCGCATCCCACGGCGTGATGTGGTCGTTCATGCCGGCGACGCTGAAGCTGTCGACCGTGACTTTCTGCAAGTCAATCGGAGTGCCGCACACTTCCAGCCCGCCCGGGTGGGTCAGCGGGTTGTGCTTGAAAAAATCCAGCAAGTCGCCGTGCAAGGCAGCTGGCAGGCGGGTGTTGTCGTTGTTCCAGTAAAGGATGTCGAAGGCCGGCGGTTCTTTGCCCAACAGGTAGTTGTTGACGAAGTAGCTCCAGATCAAATCGTTGGGGCGCATCCAGGCGAAGACCTTGGCCATGTCGCGACCGTCGAGCACGCCTTTTTGATAGGAGCGACGTTTGGCGGCTTCGAGGGTCTGCTCGTCGGCAAACAGCGTGGCGGGGGTTTCGATCTGGCTGTCGAGCAGGCTGACCAGATAAGTGGCGCTGGAGATGCGGCGCAATTGCCGCTTGGCTTGCAAATGACCTTGCAGTGCGGCGATGGTCAGGCCGCCGGCGCAGGCGCCCATCAAGTTGACCTCGCGCGCGCCGGTGATTGCCCGGCACACGTTCATCGCCTCTTCCACGGCCTCGACATAGGTCGACAAGCCCCACTCGCGGTGGCGCACATCCGGGTTGCGCCAGCTGATCATGAAAGTCTGCAAGCCGTTCTTCAGGGCGTACTGGACGAAGCTGTTGTGCGGGCTCAAGTCGAAAATGTAGTACTTGTTGATTTGCGGCGGCACCACCAGCAGCGGCTTGGCGTACTGTTTTTCGCTCATCGGCTTGTACTGGATCAGCTCGAGCATCTCGTTGCGAAACACCACTGAGCCCGTGGTGGTGGCAACGGTTTTACCGACCTCGAAGGCCTGGCGGGTAACCTGCCGTGGCAGGCCATCGTTGTGCAGCAGATCATCGAACAAATGACTGAGGCCGCGCACCAGACTGTTGCCGCCGGAGTTGAACAGCTCCTTGATCGCCAGCGGGTTGAGCAGGGTGTTGGACGGCGCCACGGCGTCGTTGAGCAGGGTGAAGGCGAAGTGCGCGCGGGCGCGGTCGTCCGGGTTCATGTTGCTGTCGTCGATCCAGCTTTTGACCTGCTTCTGCCAGGCGAGGTACGCCTGCAGACTGCGCCGATAAAACGGATTGAGACTCCACGCCGGATCGGCAAAACGGCTGTCCTGCGGATTGGTCGGGTGCAGGGTCTCGCCAAGCAGCACGCGACCGAGTTGGCCACCCAGTTTCAGGGCGTGCTTCGCGCTGTGAAACGGGTTGCGCAGCCCATGGGCGGCGACACTGCGCAGCGTCGAGATCATATCCCGACCACGCAGACCGGTGATCGCACTTTGTGCGTTGATGAATACGGCGGGGCTGGGCACCACGCCCGTCGCTGGTTTGTCGCGCATGACTCAACACTCCTTCGTCTTCAGGCCAAAAACAAACTCACCGAACTAGAACACCATAGACGCTGTTGCGGGTTGCTGCCTGCGTGGCGTCCTGCCACGCACTCTTTATAACGCCCTGCATAAAGCCTGCCGCAGCGATCAACCGCCCAACGGTGTTGGGTGCGGGTGCATCACCGCTCGCTGACGTTCCTCCTGGAGGAATTTCATGATGATCGGTGCCACGGCTTCGGCGCGGGTAATCAGGAACAGATGACCATCGTCGATGATGTGCAACTGGGCGTTGGGAATTCGCCAGGCAAGCATGCGCATGTTGATCAACGGGATCAGCGGATCGTCGTCGCCGGCCAGCACCAAGGTGGGTTGTTTGATCTTGTGCAGCCAGTGAATGCTGGTCCAGCCGAGGCCGGCGAACAGTTGCCAGTAATAACCGAGCTTGCCCGCCGAACGCACTTTCGCGGCATGGCTGGCAGCCAGCGTCGGGTCGCGGCGGAACGAGCCGCCGTAGATCAGCGGCGCGATGCGGATCACATGGGACGGCTGGATGTAGCGCCTGGGACTTGCCATCATCCACAACACTTTAGGTTTGCCCGGCACCATCACTGCACCAGCAGCGGTCGCCGCCAGCACCAGTTTCTTACAGCGCTCGGGATAGTCGTAGGCAAACTGCTGCGCGAGTGCGCCGCCCCACGACACGCCGATCACGTTGACCTGGCCGTAGTTGAGATAATCGAGCATCCGCGCCGTCAGTTTGGCCAGGCCGGGAAAGCGATACGGTCGGTGGGGCGTTGAGGAGCCGCCGACACCGGGCACGTCGAAGGCGATCACCTCCAGATCCGGGTCCAGCGCTGCGACAAATGGAAACACCAGCTCCAGGTTGGCGCCGATGCCGTTGAAAATCAGCAAGGGCGTCAAGTGAGGCTTGCCGGGGCGTACCGCGGTGCGGAGGGTCTGGCCATCCAGCTCGACAGTACGGAATATGAACGGTTGCGGCATGCGTCAGGCCCTGTGAATTAATTCATCCCGCTCCCTGTAGGCGCGGGACCTGTGGCGAGGGGATTTATCCCCGTTGGGTCGCGAAGCGGCCCCGAAACCTGTACATGCGATTTGTCAGGCATATCGCGTGTACTCGACTCACGACTGCTTCGCAGCCGATCGGTGCGGTGCGACGTTTCGCTAAATCCCCTCGCCACAGGCCCGCTCCCACAATGGAATCGAGTAGTGTCAGTTACCGCTCGTGTACGTAAGTGCCCGGCGAGGCTTCGCCCGCCGGATAAGCCTTGTTGCCCAGTTTGGTCGGGGCCTTTTTCAGGTTGCCCGCGCGCTCGGCCTGCCACGCCTGCCAGTACAACCACCAGGAATCCGTGTGTTTGGTCGAGTTTTCTTGCCAATCATTGGCATTGGCGGCCATCTCTTCGCCGGTCATGTAACGAGACTTCGGGTTCCCCGGCGGGTTCAGAATGCTTTGGATATGGCCGCTGCTCGACAATACGAACTCCACTTTGCCACCGAACAACTGGGCCGATTTGTAGCAGGACTTCCACGGGGTGATGTGGTCGTTGGTGCCGGCCAGCGAAAAGATGTCGGCGGTGACCTGCTTGAGGTCGATTGGCGTGCCGCACACTTCCAGTGCATTGGGGCGAATCAGTGGATTGTTTTTGAACATTTCGATCAGGTCGCCATGGAACGCTGCCGGCAACCGTGTGGTGTCGTTGTTCCAGAACAGGATGTCGAACACCGGCGGCTCGTTGCCGAGCAGGTAGTTGTTGACCCAGTAGTTCCAGATCAGGTCGTTGGGGCGCATCCACGCGAAGACTTTGGCCATGTCTTTGCCCTCAAGCACGCCGGCCTGATACGAATGGCGCTTGGCGGTCTCCAGGGTCTGTTCGTCGACGAACAGCGCAACGTCGCTGTCTAGCGTGGTGTCGAGTACGCTGACCAGCAGGGTCAGGGCATTGACCTTCTTCTCGCCGAGCGCCGCGTAGTGGCCGAGCAGGGCGGTGCAGGTGATGCCACCGGAGCAGGCGCCGAGCATGTTGATGTCTTTGCTGCCGGTGATCGCGGTGACCACGTCGACCGCTTCTTTCAGCGCATCGATGTACGTCGACAGGCCCCACTCGCGCTGCGCCTTGGTCGGATTACGCCAGCTGACAATGAACGTTTGCACGTTGTTGCGCAGGCAGAAACGCGCCAGGCTCTTGTCCGGGCTCAGGTCGAATACGTAGAACTTGTTGATCTGTGGCGGCACCACCAAGAGTGGGCGCTCGTGGACTTGCTCGGTGATCGGCCTGTACTGGATCAGCTCCAGCACATCGTTGCGAAACACCACCGCGCCTTCCGTCACGCCCAGGCTCTTGCCAACCTCGAACGCGCCCATGTTGACCTGGCTCGGCATGCCGCCGTTGTGCACCAGATCCTTGGCCAGATGCGAGAGGCCATCGAGCAGGCTTTTGCCGCCGGTTTCGAAGAAACGTTTGACCGCTGCGGGGTTGGCCGCGGTGTTGGTCGGGGCCATGGCTTCGGTCATCAGGTTGATGACGAAGTGGCCACGAGCGATGTCTTTGGGCGACAGGCTGCTGTCGTCGATCCAGGCATGGAGTTCCTTGCGCCACGCCAGATAGGTTTGCAGATAACGTTTGTAGAGCGGGTTCTGGCTCCACGCAGGATCGGCGAAACGACGGTCATCGCCTGCCGGTTGCAGTTCGGATTTACCAAATAGCACGTTCTTCAATTCGAGGCCGAAATGGGTGACGTGCCTGACACTATGGATCGGTTGTTTGATGGCCTGTTTGAGCACCATACGAGCAGAGGCCAGCAGATCCTTTCCGCGCAGCCCAACGACGGGATTAAGCCCCAGGGTGTTTTCCGAGGCTTGGTACTTCAGGTCATCGTTATTCTTGTTACTCATCTACGACGCTCCATTGTCCTGAGACGAGTACCCGGCTTTCTGCTGTGCAGTTCCACAGCCAATGCCAGGTACTACTGCTCGGGTGACCGTTAATTCTGCATAGCTGCTTTACAGTCGTAGAGCACTGCAGGGAACTTGCCAGCTCCATTGGTTACCCGAGTTTAATTTTTTTCGCAAGCGGGCCGATCCTCGACGCCGCAGCGGAGCATTCAAACAGATGAAGTTAGAAAATGCCCTCTAAAGAGCACGAGCCTCGGTCTAGAGCATCAGCTTGACGATCGACTCGTCCGGATCGCGAGTTTTACCGGCGGCTTTGAGCTCGGCCAAATAATCGGCCCAGAGTGCGTCATAACGTCGCCCCAGCTCAAAGAGATATTCCCAGGTGAACAAGCCGCTGTCGTGGCCGTCATCGAAGGTCAATTTCAGTGCGTAGTGACCAGCCGGTTCCAGCTTGGTCAGACCGACATTGAGCTTGCCGAACTGCAGGATGGGTTTGCCGTGGCCCTGGACCTCGGCGGAGGGAGAATGCACGCGCAGAAATTCCGCGGGCAGGGTGAACTCCTCGCCGGACGCGTAGGTGAGCGTCAGGGTTTTCGAGGCTTTGTGCAGTTTGATGTCGGTGGGGATTTGGGTCATGGGCTGGCGTCCTTAATGTGGCGACCCCGATCTAAATGTGGGAGCGAGCTTGCTCGCGAAAGCGGTGTATCAGGCAACAATGATGTCGACTGACGCGCCGTCTTCGCGAGCAAGCTCGCTCCCACAGGGTCCGCTACCGCTGTAGGTATGACCTACAGGATATAACGGGACAGGTCTTCGTTCTCGGCCAATTCGCCGAGGTGGCTGTTGACGTATGCAGCGTCGATCAGGATCACCTTGTCATCGTGAGTGCTGGCCAGATCGCCGGCACTGAACGACACCTCTTCAAGCAAGCGCTCAAGCAGCGTGTGCAGACGACGGGCACCGATGTTCTCGGTCTTCTCGTTGACCTGCCAGGCGATCTCGGCGATGCGCTTGATGCCCTCCGGCTGGAACTCGATGTTCAGGCCTTCGGTTTTCAGCAGCGCGCAATATTGCTCGGTGAGCGAGGCATGCGGTTCGCTGAGAATGCGCTCGAAGTCTTCCGGGCTCAGGGCCTTGAGTTCGACACGGATCGGCAGACGGCCTTGCAGCTCCGGCACCAGATCGCTCGGCTTGCTCAGGTGGAACGCGCCGGAGGCGATGAACAGGATGTGGTCAGTCTTGACCATGCCCAGTTTGGTGTTGACGGTGCAGCCTTCGATCAGCGGCAGCAGGTCGCGCTGCACGCCTTCGCGGGATACGTCGACGCCGCCGGAGTTACCGCGCTTGGCAACTTTGTCGATCTCGTCGATGAACACGATGCCGTGCTGCTCGACCGCTTCCAGCGCCTTGGCCTTCAACTCTTCTTCGTTGACCAGGCGCCCGGCCTCTTCGTCGCGCACCAGTTTCAGCGCTTCTTTGACCTTGAGCTTGCGCGCCTTCTTCTTGCCCTTGCCCATGTTGGCAAACAGGCTTTGCAACTGGTTGGTCATCTCTTCCATGCCGGGCGGCGTGGCGATTTCGATGCCGGCCACTTCGGCGACTTCGATCTCGATTTCCTTGTCGTCCAGTTGGCCTTCGCGCAGACGCTTGCGGAACAGCTGACGGGTGTTGGAATCCTGGCTTGTCGACTCATCGCTGTTGAAGCCCATGCGGGCCGGCGGCAGCAGCGCGTCGAGGATGCGATCCTCGGCGGCGTCTTCGGCGCGGTGGCGAACGCGGGTCATTTCCTGCTCGCGCAGCATCTTGATCGCGGCATCGGCCAGATCACGGATGATCGACTCGACGTCACGGCCGACATATCCGACTTCGGTGAACTTGGTCGCTTCGACCTTGATGAACGGCGCGTTGGCCAGTTTCGCCAGACGACGGGCGATCTCGGTTTTACCGACACCGGTCGGGCCTATCATCAGGATGTTCTTCGGGGTCACTTCAACGCGCAGCTCTTCAG
>NZ_JBIWAL010000027.1:57086-64642 GCF_044760045.1 Pseudomonas sp. NPDC098747
GCAACTGCATGCGGCTCCAGCGGTTGCGCAGGGCAATCGCGACGGCGCGCTTGGCATCGTCCTGGCCGATGATATGGCGGTTGAGTTCGTGGACGATTTCGCGGGGAGTCATGGACATAATTATTGGCGGTCCTCAAGCAGAAACAAGCCGTGGCACAGGGCCGAGTCAGGCTTCTTCAGCGAGATCCTGCTCCTCAATGGTCTGAGTGTGGTTGGTGAATACACAGATGTCAGCGGCGATACCGAGTGCGGTTTCGACGATTTCGCGAGCCGACAGATCGGTCTTTTTCAGCAGTGCGCTGGCCGCAGCCTGGGCGTAACCGCCACCGGAACCCATGGCGATCAGGCCGTTTTCCGGTTCGACCACGTCACCGTTGCCAGTGATGATCAGGGATGCGTCCTTGTTGGCGACCGCGAGCATGGCTTCGAGGCGGCTGAGGGAACGGTCGGTGCGCCATTCTTTGGCGAGTTCGACAGCGGCGCGGACCAAGTGGCCCTGATGTTTCTCGAGCTGGCCTTCGAAGCGTTCGAACAAAGTGAAGGCGTCGGCGGTGGCACCGGCAAAACCGGCGATGACCTGGCCGTGGTACAGGCGACGAACTTTCTTCGCGTTGCCTTTCATCACGGTATTGCCGAGAGAAACCTGGCCGTCGCCGCCCATGACGACTTTGCCGTGGCGGCGGACTGAAACGATGGTGGTCAAGGGAAGAGTCTCCACGCAGCGGGGCGAAAATGCCTATGCCCATTCATATGGGGGTGGTGGAGAAGATTTCAACCGGGGAGGGCGCAGAGGGACGAACGGCGAGTGATGACTGTGGCGAGGGGATTTATCCCCGTTGGGTTGCGAAGCGGCCCTGAAACCGACGCATACGGTGTATCAGGTACAACTTGGGGTGCAGGTTTTACGACTGCTGCGCAGCCGAACGGGGATAAATCCCCTCGCCACAGGGGAGTCGCTCACCTGGGGGGGGAGGTGAGCGACCTGAAGGAAATCAGCGGCTCTGGCGTTGTTGTAACAACAGGTTGCTGAAACCGCTGCCGGCCAGTTGTTTCTGCGCAGTGGTCAGCTGTTCACGGTTGCTGAACGGGCCGACCAGTACGCGATACCAGGTTTCATCTTTCACCGTGCCCGATTCAACCGCAACCGCCTGGCCAAGCAAAATGATCTGCGCACGAACCTTGTCCGCATCCGCCTCTTTGCGGAACGAACCGGCCTGGAGGAAGAACTTGGTCACCGGCGCTGCTTTCACCGGAGGTGCCGGCGGCGGGGTAATACCCGCCAGTGCTGCCTGAGCCCGCGCAGTGTCGATTTTTGCTGCTTCCGCCGGGGTGACCGGTGTCGTCGGCACTTGCGGTGTCGGCAGGGTTTTCTCCGGCACGGCGTCCGCTGGTACGATCACTTCCGATTCCGGCAGCAGGGTGTAGAAGTCGTACTTCGGCTTCACCGGTTGCGTCGGGCTTGGCGGGGTCTTGTTGGCTTCGGCGATTTTCGCTTTCTGCTGTTGTTCGACCTTTTCGCGCTTGACCGTGTCGCTGCCCTTGCCCGGCTCCAGCTTCATCAGGAACACGATGAACGCCCCGACCGTCAGGCCGATAGCCATCCACAGCCAACCCGGAATCGGTTGCTTCGCAGGAGCTTGGTAACGACTGGCGCCACGCTTGGGTGCAGGTTTTTTCTTGGCAGCCAACTTACATACGCTCCAGAGTTTCCAGACCCAACAGCTCCAGGCCTTGCTTGAGGGTGCGACCGGTCAACGCGGCCAGACGCAGACGGCTCTGCATCTGTGCCGGGGTTTCGGCGGCGAGGATCGGGCAGTTCTCATAGAAGCTCGAGAACAGGCCGGCGACGTCGTACAGGTAGGTGCAAAGAATGTGCGGCGTGCCTTTATCGGACACGTTGTTCAGCACTTCGCCGAACTGCGCCAGCTTCGCTGCCAGCTCATGTTCGTGCGCTGCTTCGAGGACGATCTGGCCGTCGACTTCGCTAAAGTCCTTGCCCAGCTTGCGGAACACACCGGCCACACGGGTGTAGGCGTACAGCAGGTATGGCGCGGTGTTGCCTTCGAAATTCAGCATCAGGTCGAAGTTGAAGCTGTAGTCGCTGGCGCGGTGTTTGGACAGGTCGGCGTATTTCACCGCACCGATGCCGACGACTTTGGCGATATTGCGCAGTTCGTCTTCGGCAAGCTCCGGGTTCTTCTCTTTGACCAGGTTGTAGGCGCGGTCCTGAGCTTCGGTCAGCAGATCGATCAGCTTCACAGTGCCGCCGTCACGGGTCTTGAACGGACGGCCATCGGCGCCGTTCATGGTGCCGAAGCCCATGTGCTCCATCTCCATCGGATGGGTCACGAAACCGGCCTTGCGCGCCACGGCAAACACTTGCTGGAAGTGCAGGGCCTGACGCTGATCGACGAAGTACAGCGCGCGATCGGCTTTCAGTTTGCCGCTGCGGTAGCGCACGGCCGCCAGGTCGGTGGTGGCGTACAGATAACCGCCGTCAGCCTTGACGATGATCACCGGCAGCGGGTCGCCGTCGGCGTTCTTGAATTCGTCGAGGAACACGCACTGGGCGCCGTTGCTCTCGACCAACATGCCGGCCGCCTTGAGGTCGTTGACCACATTTATCAGGTCGTCGTTGTAGGCGCTTTCGCCCATCACGTCGGCCATGGTCAGTTTGACGTTGAGCAGTTCGTAGATCTTCTGGCAGTGCGACAGCGAGATGTCCTTGAACTTGGTCCACAGCGCCAGGCACTCGGCGTCGCCGGCCTGCAACTTGACCACCAGGCCACGGGCGCGGTCGGCGAATTCTGCGGATTCGTCGAAACGCTGCTTGGCGGCGCGGTAGAAGTTTTCCAGGTCCGACAGTTCGTCGCTGGTGATCGGGTTTTCTTGCAGGTAAGCCATCAACATGCCGAACTGGGTGCCCCAGTCGCCGACGTGGTTTTGACGGATCACTTCGTCGCCGAGAAACTCGAGCACGCGTGCCACGCCATCGCCAATGATGGTCGAGCGCAAGTGGCCGACGTGCATCTCTTTGGCTAGGTTCGGCGCCGACAGATCGACCACGGTGCGCTGCGCAGGACCTGCCTTGCGCACGCCGACATGGGCATCGGCCAGGGCGGCGTCGAGTCGCGAAGCCAGGGCCTGGGTGTTCTGGAAGAAGTTGATGAAGCCCGGGCCAGCGATTTCGGCCTTGGTGACGTTCTCGTCGGCCGGCAGCGCAGCGATGATTTTTTCCGCCAGATCGCGCGGCTTCATACCCGCAGGCTTGGCCAGCATCATCGCAATGTTGCTAGCGAAGTCGCCGTGGGTCTTGTCGCGGGCGTTCTCCACCTGAATCGCCGGCGACAGGCCTTCAGGCAACACACCTTCGTTGACGAGTTGGGTGAGGGCTTGTTGGATCAGCTGGCGAATGGTGTCTTTCATGGTCTTCTCTTTCGACCGCAAGCGCGGCGGCGCATCAATGCGCGGGTGGAAAAACTGGGCATTATCCGTTGCGAAGACGGGCTTGCCAACCTTAGCAGGCAGCTTATGGATATGTGGTGACATTAGAAGCAAAAGATCGCAGCCCGCGGCGGCTCCTACAGGGAAATGCGATTCCCTCTGTAGGAACTGCCGCAGCCTGCGATCTTTTGATCTTCAATACAAATCGACGGGATCAACATCCAGAGACCAGCGCACCGCCCGCCCGCTCGGCATCTGCTCCAGCACTAGCAACCAATTGGCCAATAGCCGATGCAGCGGCGCCCGTGCCGTCGCCTGCAACAGCAACTGCGCGCGATAACGTCCGGCGCGGCGCTCCATCGGCGCCGGTACCGGCCCAAGCAGTTCAATCCCGTTCAGACCCTGCTCGACCAGTAAACGCTCAGCCTCGCTGCACGCCTCATCGAGAAAACCTTCGGCCTGCCCCGGTTTATGCGCTTCGGCACGCAACAGCGCCAAGTGCGCGAATGGCGGCAGACCGGCCGCGCGGCGCTCGCTCAAGGCCTGTTCGGCAAAGGCGAAATAACCTTGCTCGGTCAATTGCACCAATAAGGGATGGTCGGCGAGGTGGGTCTGGATGATCACTTTGCCCGGCTCTTCCGCCCGCCCGGCTCGTCCGGC
This sequence comes from Pseudomonas sp. NPDC098747, assembly GCF_044760045.1. NCBI lineage: Bacteria > Pseudomonadati > Pseudomonadota > Gammaproteobacteria > Pseudomonadales > Pseudomonadaceae > Pseudomonas > Pseudomonas sp. NPDC098747. The sequence goes on from NZ_JBIWAL010000027.1 coordinate 61,191, forward strand.
GACCTGCACGATCAGTTGTGCCATGCGTTCACTGGCGCGGAAGTCACCGGAGAACAATCCACCGTCGGCATCGAGAATCGACACCAGCGTTACCCGTGGAAAGTGGTGCCCCTTGGCCAACATCTGCGTGCCGACCAGAATGCATGGCTGGCCCTTCTGGATCGTCGCGAACAGCTGATTCATCGCGTCCTTGCGCGAAGTGCTGTCGCGGTCGACCCGCAGCACCGGGTAATCCGGGAACAGAATCGCCAGCCGTTCCTCGGCACGTTCGGTACCGGCGCCGACCGGGCGCAGGTCGACCTTGTGGCACTTCGGGCACTGGCGCGGCGTGCGTTCGACGTAGCCGCAGTGGTGGCAGCGCAGTTCGCCGTGGCGCTGGTGCACGGTCATCCGCGCATCGCAGCGCGAACACTCGGACATCCAGCCGCAGTCGTGACAAAGCAGCGTCGGCGCAAAACCGCGACGGTTGAGGAACACCAATACCTGCTGGCCTTTTTCCAGCGTCTGGCCGATGGCTTGCTGCATCGGCCCGGAAATCCCGCTGTCGAGTGGGCGGCTTTTTACATCCAGACGCAGGAATCGCGGCTGCTTGGCGCCGCCGGCACGCTCGTTCAGGCGTAGGAGGCCATAACGACCGGTGTAGGCGTTATGCAGGCTTTCCAGCGAAGGCGTGGCGGAGCCGAGGACGATCGGGATGTTTTCCTGCCGTGCGCGCACCAGCGCCAAATCACGGGCGTGATAGCGCAAGCCTTCCTGCTGTTTATAGGAGCCGTCGTGCTCTTCGTCGACAATGATCAGCCCCGGATTTTTCATCGGGGTGAACAGTGCCGAGCGGGTGCCGATAATAATGTCGGCCTCGCCGTCGCGGGCGGCGAGCCAGGCTTCGAGGCGCTCGCGATCGTTGACTGCCGAGTGGATCAGGGCGATCCGCGCGTTGAAGCGTTGTTCGAAGCGCGCCAGCGTCTGCGGGCCGAGGTTGATTTCCGGGATCAGCACCAGCGCCTGTTTGCCGGCCTCGAGGGTTTCGCGGATCAGTTGCAAATAAACTTCGGTCTTGCCACTGCCGGTGACGCCGGCCAGTAAGAACGCGTGATAACTGTCGAAGCCTGCGCGAATCGCCTCATACGCGGCGCGCTGCTCGGGGTTGAGCGGCAATTCCGGCTGCGCCAGCCAATGTTCATGACGTGCGCCGGGTGCATGCCGGCGGATTTCCACCTGCACCAGATTCTTCGCCAGCAGCAGATCGAGACTGTCCTTGCTCAGCATCAGTTTGCTCAGCAATTGATGGGCAACGCCGTGAGGGTGCTGGGCCAGCGTGGTCAACGCTTCACGCTGACGCGGCGCACGGGCGATTCGTGGATCATCCACGCTTGCACCCGGCACTGCCGACCAGAAGCGTTCCTGCCGGGCCTCGGCCAGTTCGCCCTGACGCAACAGTACCGGCAGCGCCCAGCTCAAGGTGTCGCCGAGGCTGTGCTGATAATACTGGGATGTCCACAGGCACAGCTTGAACAGCGCTGGTGGCAGTGGCGGGGTGGCATCGAGCAGGGCTAGCGCGGGTTTGAGTTTTTCCACCGGCACTTCGCTGGTATCCGTCACCTCCACCAGAATCCCGATCATCTCGCGCCGCCCGAACGGCACCCGCAGGCGCATACCGGGTTGCAGCTGCGCGCGCAGCACGCCGGCCGGCGCCCGATAGTCGAACAGGCGGCGCAAAGGCGAAGGCAGGGCGAGGCGCAGAATGGCGTCGGGCACGCGGGGAGATCTCGATCAACGAACACTGGAAAGAAAGTTGCAGGCAAAACCTGTGGGAGCGAGCTTGCTCGCGAAAGCGGTATATCAGGCGACATTAATGCTGACTGACACGCCCTCTTCGCGAGCAAGCTCGCTCCCACAGGGGAATGTGTTCAGGGGCGGGAGCCTAGCAGACGGTCGGTCTCAGTGACAGCTTGCGTGATTGCAAAGGTCTGGTAGAATCCGCGGCCTAATTACGTGCGGTATTCAACAATAGTGTTGGATGGCGGCACGCTAGCTGAGGAAGACACCATGAAAGCTGATATCCACCCGAATTACCCAGTCATCGCTGTTACCTGCAGCTGTGGCAACAAGTTTGAAACCCGTTCGACCTTCGGCAAAGCTCTGCCAATCGACGTGTGCAACGAATGCCACCCGTTCTACACCGGTAAGCAGAAGACTCTGGACACTGGCGGCCGCGTTCAGCGCTTCGCAGACCGTTTCGGTGCTTTCGGCAAGAAACCTGCTGCTGCAGAGTAAGGTTGAAGAGCCCGGTGGGCTTTTCCTCGCTGCTGAAAAAGGCGTCCCTTGCGGGCGCCTTTTTTATGCCTGCGATTTGGCTTTCCACCGCGCTTGCATACTGCCCGGCACCGGCTGCACTGACGCAGGTCGCCGTGCAGCGCGTGGTCGATGGCGACACCTTGCGCCTGAGCGACGGCCGCAGCGTGCGGATGATCGGGCTCAATACGCCTGAACTCGGCAAGCAGGGTCGCAGCGACGAGCCATTCGCGATTGCTGCACGTAAACGCCTGGAAATGCTGGTGGCCGACAGCGGCGGGCGCGTCGGTGTGCTTCCCGGCAAAGAGCCAAAAGATCATTACGGCCGCACGCTGGCCCACATCTACAGTGCCAGCGGCGCCAACCTCGAAGCGCAAATGCTCGCCGAAGGCCTGGGTTTTCAGGTTGCGGTGGCGCCTAATGTCGATCTTGTCAGCTGTCAGCAAGCCGCTGAACGCAGTGCGCGACAGGCTGGACGAGGCCTCTGGCGGCAATCTCCTGTACTGAAAGCAGAGCAGATCCAGCGCTCGGGTTTCGCCGTGGTCAGTGGGCGTGTGAGCAAAGTGCAACGCAATCGCGGCGGAATCTGGATTGAGTTGCAGGACTCGCTTGTATTGCGTGTTGCACCCAATCTGGTCGGACAATTCGACAATGCCCGATTGCAAGCGCTGAAGGGCAAGCAGATCGAGGCGCGTGGCTGGGTGGTCGATCGTTCGCGGCGCGGCGGATTGAAACCGGGTCAACCGCGTTGGCTGCTGCCACTGACTGATCCTTCCATGCTGCAGAGTGCACGCTGAACAGAAATTGTAGACATTTTTTCTTTCGATTGTGAACAGTCAAGCCCTTGTGCGCCGCGGCTCTTGGCCCAAAGTCGTAGGGCAGGGCGCTTGACAGGGGTGACCGCTCAGTCTTGTGGGGACTTTGCGAGGCGCGTATCCTCGCTGACCAGTCTGTCCAACAGTAAAAAAGCGGAATGCCAAAATGTCTGATCTGAAAACTGCCGCTCTCGAATACCATGCTCATCCTCGTCCAGGGAAGCTGAGTGTCGAGCTCACCAAGGCCACTGCTACCGCCCGCGACCTGTCGCTGGCCTACAGCCCCGGCGTAGCTGAACCAGTGCGCGAGATCGCTCGCGATCCCGAACTGGCCTACCCGTACAC
>NZ_JBIWAL010000027.1:64652-76923 GCF_044760045.1 Pseudomonas sp. NPDC098747
AACGCGATTCTCGGCCTGGGTAACCTCGGCCCACTGGCTTCCAAGCCAGTCATGGAAGGTAAAGGCGTGCTGTTCAAGCGCTTCGCCGGCATCGACGTTTTCGACATCGAAGTCGACTCCGAAAGCCCGCAAGCCTTCATCGACACCGTCAAGCGTATCTCCATCACCTTCGGTGGTATCAACCTGGAAGACATCAAAGCGCCTGAGTGCTTTGAGATCGAACGTGCTCTGATCGAGCAGTGCGACATTCCGGTATTCCACGATGACCAGCACGGCACCGCGATCGTGACCGCTGCGGGCATGATCAACGCCCTGGAAATCGCCGGCAAAACCCTCGCTGACGCGAAAATCGTCTGCCTGGGCGCTGGTGCAGCCGCCATCTCCTGCATGAAATTGCTGGTGAGCATGGGCGCAAGCATCGAAAACATCTTCATGGTTGACCGTACCGGCGTGATCCACTCCGGCCGTGACGACCTGAACCAGTACAAAGCGGTGTTCGCCCACGCTACTGAAAAACGCACCTTGGCTGACGCTCTGCAAGGCGCAGACGTGTTCGTCGGTCTGTCCGGCCCGAACCTGCTGAGCGCGGAAGGCCTGCTGTCGATGGCGGCAAACCCGATCGTGTTCGCGTGCTCGAACCCGGATCCGGAAATCTCCCCGGAATTGGCGCATGCCACCCGTAACGACGTGATCATGGCGACCGGTCGTTCGGACTACCCGAACCAGGTCAACAACGTTCTGGGCTTCCCGTTCATCTTCCGTGGTGCCCTGGACGTTCGCGCCAAGCGCATCAACGAAGAAATGAAAGTGGCTGCAGCCAACGCCCTGCGCGAACTGGCCAAACTGCCAGTGCCTCAGGACGTGTGCGATGCCTACGGTGGTGCCCCGCTGGAATTCGGCCGTGAGTACATCATTCCCAAGCCAATGGACAAGCGCCTGATCACCCTGATCTCCGACGCTGTGGCCAAAGCTGCAATTGAGACTGGTGTGGCGACCCTGCCGTATCCGAAGAACTACCCGCTGAAAAGCGTGGATGATGTGTTCAACGGCTAAGTCGTTGTAGTGCTTCAACCTGAAAGCCCCGGCTCGTGAGAGTCGGGGCTTTTTTGTGGCTGGGGGTTTTGTGTTCCATATCTGGAGCAGCCCTCACCCTAACCCTCTCCCAGAGGGAGAGGGGGCCGAATGGGGGATATTGATGAATGACGCCGACGTGAAAGTCTTGCTGTGAATCCATAATCGACTCGGTCGTTCAGGTCGATGCATGACGCCAGACACCTCGGTCTGCTCCCTCTACCTCCGGGAGAGGGCTGGGGTGAGGGGCTGGATTTTCGTAACGCCGCTAACTCCAACCATCAGTCAATAAAAAGCCCCGCTCTTCTCACAAAGGCGGGGCTTTTCATCAGGCCGCTAAATCAGAACAAATCAATCGGCGCCTGTTCATCCGCCGGCAGCGGGCTGCCCGGCACGGAGCCATTCCCCAGCTCATTCACCGATGGCGGCGTGTCCTCAGCCTTGAACAGCTCGAAGTAGGCGCCCGGCGTGCTCGGCGTTGCAGCTCGACCACTGGCCGGATCCACCCGCAGGCTCAGCATGCCTTCCGGCTCGGGCTGGACGTGCATCGGCTTGTCCTTGAGGGCGGCCGCCATATAGTTCATCCAGATCGGCAGTGAAACCGTGCCGCCGAACTCGCGGCGACCGAGGCTTTCCGGCTGGTCGAAACCGGTCCAGACCGTGGTCACGTAATCGGCGTTGTACCCGGAGAACCACGCATCTTTCGACTCGTTGGTCGTACCGGTTTTACCGGCGATGTCGCTGCGGCCCAAGGCTAGCGCACGACGCCCCGTGCCGCGCTTGATGACGTCTTGCAGCATGCTGTTGAGGATGTATATGGTGCGCCCGTCGACGATCCGCTCAGCAACTGCCGGCGTTTGCGGCGTAGCAGCGCTAGCCGGGACTTCACCCGGAACCGGCGCGGTGTTGACGGTAAACGATTCAGTGGCGGGTGCAGCGAGGCCATCAGTGGCCGAACCACCCTGCGGAACGGTTGGCGGATTGGCGACGAACAGCGTGTCGCCATTGCGGCTTTCGATCTTGTCGATGATGAACGGAGTGATCTTGTAGCCGCCGTTGGCGAACGTGGCCCAACCGGTGGCGATCTCCATCGGCGTTAGAGTCGCGGTGCCCAGCGCCAGCGACAGATTCGGCGGCAGATCCTGCTTGTTGAAGCCGAAGCGGGTGATGTAGTCGATGGTCTTGCCAACGCCCATTGCTTGCAGCAGGCGGATCGAAACAAGGTTGCGCGACTTGTACAGCGCTTCACGCAGGCGGATCGGGCCGAGGAAGGTATTGGTGTCGTTCTTCGGACGCCAGACCTTGTCCAGGTACTCGTCGACGAACACGATTGGTGCGTCGTTGACCAGCGTGGCGGCGGTATAGCCGTTGTCCAGCGCAGCGCTGTAGACGAACGGCTTGAAGCTCGAACCGGGCTGACGCTTGGCCTGCATGGCGCGGTTGTAATTGCTCTGCTCGAACGCAAAACCACCGACCAGCGAGCGGATCGCGCCGTTCTGCGGATCCAGCGACACCAGCGCGCCTTGCGCCTGGGGAATCTGACTGAATTTCAACGAATTGTCTTGCTGGCGCTGCACGCGAACCAGATCACCGATCTGCGCGACATCCGACGGCTGGCGCGGGTTGGCGCCCATGCTGTTGGTATTAAGGAACGGCCGCGCCCATTTCATGGTGTCCCACGCGACATGGTCTTCGCCAGTGCGGGTCAGCACTTGCAGGCCATTCTTGTCGACCTGCATGACGATGGCCGGCTCAAGGCTGCTCACGGTGCGCTGTTTGGTCAGCTCGGTGGCCCAGGCCTCGCGAGTCTTGCCCGGCAGGCGCGACTCGGGGCCACGGTAGCCGTGACGCTGATCGTAGGTCATCAAGCCTTCATGCAGCGCGGTGTTGGCCATTTCCTGCAGGTTGCTCGGCACCGTGGTAGTAACGCGAAAACCCTCGGTATAGGCGTCACTGCCATAGCGGCCGACCATCTCTGCACGGGCCATTTCGGCGATGTACGGTGCGTTCACTTCCGGGGTCGGCACGTGATAGCTGGCGTTCAGCGGCTCGTTGATCGCGGTGGTGTACTCAGGCTCAGTGATCTTGCCGAGTTTGTACATGCGCCCGAGGATCCAGTCGCGACGCTCTTTACTGCGCGCCGGATTGGCCAGCGGATTGAAGCGTGAAGGGGCTTTCGGCAGGCCGGCGATCATCGCCATCTGCGCCAGGCTGACGTCGCGGATCGACTTGCCGTAATACACCTGCGCCGCCGCCTCGATGCCGTAGGCGCGGTTGCCCAGATAGATTTTGTTCACGTACAGCTCAAGGATCTCGTCCTTGGTCAGCTGCCGTTCGATCTGCAAGGCCAGAAGAATCTCGGTGGTTTTGCGCGAGAAGCTGCGTTCGCTGCTCAGGAAGAAGTTCTTCGCCACCTGCATGGTAATGGTGCTGCCGCCGGACTGAATGTGCCCGCTCTTGACCAGTTGGGTCGCGGCACGCATCAAGCTGCTCGGATCGACGCCATAGTGGTTGGCGAAATTGTCGTCTTCAGCACTTAGTAACGCATTAATGAAATTGGGTGGAATGTCGGCGAAACGGATCGGAGTACGGCGCATTTCGCCAAACTCTGCGATCAACTTGTCGTCGCTGCTGTAGACCCGCAGGGGAATCTGCAACTGAATGCTTCTCAGAGCCTCCACGGACGGCAAACCCGGACTAAGGTAAAGATACGCGCCGCTGAGAGCTAAAAGCAGTCCGCAGAAAACGGCGACGATGGACCAACCGAAAAATTTCAGCAAACGAATCAAGGCTTTTGGACATCCAGGGCAAAGAATGAATTTGGCGACGGGGTTCCGGCTACACACAGAACGGTCCGCGCAGGCAGTAAAAAGCGGAAAAAATCGCTGGGCATTATAAGCACTTTTCTGCTGGGGGCGTCATTTGCGCTTCTGTCAAGACGGGGTGAAGGAACGCAATGTGTATTACAGAGTCCGTAACTCACGGAAAGTCATAGGGAATTGGTAGTGCTGGGACTCTTCAATAAAAAGACCAATGCGTTACTGGGGATCGACATCAGCTCCACCTCAGTGAAGCTGCTGGAACTAAGCCGTCAAGGTGATCGCTATCGGGTCGAGGCATATGCGGTGGAGCCGTTGCCGCCCAACGCTGTGGTCGAAAAAAACATCGCCGAGCTCGAAGGCGTCGGTCAGGCCCTGACCCGGGTGCTGGCCAAGGCGCGCACCGGGCTGAGAAGCGTGGCTGTTGCGGTGGCCGGTTCAGCGGTGATCACCAAGATCATCGAGATGGACGCCGGGCTTTCCGACGACGAGCTGGAAAACCAGCTCAAGATCGAAGCCGACCAATACATTCCCTATCCGCTGGACGAAGTCGCCATCGACTTCGAGGTTCAGGGCGTGTCGCCGCGCAACCCCGAGCGGGTCAACGTGCTACTGGCCGCGTGTCGCAAGGAAAACGTCGAAGTCCGTGAAGCGGCCCTGGCCCTGGCCGGACTGACCGCGCGCGTGGTGGACGTCGAAGCGTATGCGCTGGAGCGTTCGTTCGGTTTGCTCGCGACGCAGTTGGCGGCTTCTCAAGAGCGCCTGACCGTTGCGGTGGTCGACATCGGCGCCACCATGACCACCCTCAGCGTCCTGCACAACGGCAAGATCATTTACACCCGTGAACAGCTGTTCGGTGGCCGGCAACTGACCGAGGAGATTCAGCGTCGTTATGGTCTGACCCTCGAGCAGGCAGGGCTGGCGAAAAAGCAGGGCGGTCTGCCCGATGACTACGTCAGCGAGGTGTTGCAGCCGTTTCGCGAGGCGCTGGTGCAGCAAGTGTCGCGTTCGTTGCAGTTCTTCTTTGCTTCCGGCCAGTACAACGCGGTCGACCACATTCTCTTGGCAGGCGGCACGGCGTCGGTGCCGGGGCTGGATCGGCTGATCGAACAGCGCCTGGATACCCCGACCCAAGTGGCCAATCCGTTTTCCAATATGGCCCTGAGCAGCAAGGTCAACGCTGGAGCGCTGGCCAGTGACGCGCCAGCCTTGATGATCGCCTGCGGGCTCGCGCTCAGGAGTTTCGACTGATGGCGCGAATCAACCTTTTACCCTGGCGTGAGGAGCGCCGCGAAGCGCGGCGCAAACGCTTCCTGCTGGCACTGATCGGCGTGGTGGTCGGTTCGATCGGCGCAGTGTTCATTGCCGATCAGATCATCAGCGCCGCCATCGCGCAGCAAGTCGCGCGCAACGACTACATCGCCAAGCAGATTGCCGTGGTCGACGAACGGATCAAGCAGATCAGCGAACTCAAGGCCCATCGTCAGCAACTGGTCGAGCGCATGCGCATCATCCAGGACTTGCAGGGCAACCGGCAGGTCAGCGGACGTATCTTCGATCAACTGGCGCGAACACTGCCCGACGGCGTGTATTTCACTGATGTGAAAATGGCCGGTAAAACCTTGTCGATCACGGGGGCGGCGGAGTCGAACAACCGCGTCTCCGAGCTGATGCGCAATCTGGACGCATCGGACTGGTTCGACGCGGCAAGCCTCACTGAAGTCAAAGCGACCAGTGCCGACCAGGTGGAGCAGGCGAACGTCTTTCAACTGACTGTTCGTCAGACCCAGCCGAAGATTGTGGAGGGCGAGCAATGAAGTCGTCCGAATGGCTGGAGAGTCTGCGCAACATCGACTTCAACGATCTGGACACCAGTAACATCGGTTCCTGGCCGGGCGCGGTCAAGGCCATCGCCGGGGCGCTGTTGATGGTGCTGGTGTTGGCGTTTGGCTATAACTTTTTCATCAGCGACATGCAAAACCAGCTGGAGCTCAAACGCGAAGAAGAGGCCACGCTCAAGGAGCAGTTCGCCAGCAAAGCGCGCATTTCCGCCAATCTTGACCTGTACACCCAGCAGATGAAGGAGATGGAGAATTCCTTCGGCGTGCTGCTACGCCAGTTGCCCAGTGACACCGAAGTGCCGGGCTTGCTGGAAGACATTACGCGTACAGGTTTGGGCAGTGGTCTGGAGTTCGAGGAAATCAAGCTGCTACCAGAGGTCACCCAGCAGTTTTATATCGAGTTACCGATTCAGATTACTGTCACTGGCGCTTATCACGACCTCGCCACGTTCGTCAGCGGCGTAGCCGGTTTGCCGCGCATCGTTACCCTGCATGACTTCGAACTGGCCCCGGCCAACAAAGAAGGTGGGTCGAAGTTGCGCATGAGCATCCTCGCCAAGACCTACCGCTATAACGACAAGGGGCTGCAAAAATGACCCTTGTTCGTTATTCCGCCCGGTTGATGGCACTGCTGGCATTGAGCGGTTGTGGTGCCAGCAATGACTTCAGCGACCTCGATGCCTATATGAATGAAGTGCGCTTGCGTCCGGCAGGCAAGATTGAACCAACCCCGACATTCCGGTCTTACCCAACATTCAGTTACAGCGCCGCCAATCTGCGCAGTCCGTTCTCGCGGCAGGTGCGTGTCGATCTGGTAGGGCAGAAGCATGGCTCGCGCAACGTCAAACCCGACCCCGGTCGGGTCAAGCAATACCTCGAAGGTTTCAACATCGAGCAGTTCGAGATGGTCGGCACGATTGCCAACGCTTCCGGCTCCTTCGCGCTGTTGCGTGGGGCCGGCGGGGTGCATCGGCTAAAGGTCGGCGATTACCTGGGACGCAATGATGGGCGAATCGTGGCCATCAATGCCACCCAGGTCGATGTGGTCGAAATTGTGCCCGACGGCGAAGGTGCCTGGCTGGAACGCCCGCGTACCATTCCTTTGAAAGAGCACTCATAGTGGAAGTCGAATAATGAACAGGATTTTCTCCACCCTCGGTTTTTCGCTATGGATAGCGCTGGTGTCACCGATGGTACAGGCGGCCAATTTGAAGACGCTGAGCGTAGCGGCGTTGCCGGGTGATCGCGTCGAACTGAAGCTGTCGTTCGACGGCCCGCCACCGCAGCCCAAGGGTTACACCACCGAATCGCCGGCGCGAATAGCGCTGGATTTACCCGGTGTCGCCAGCCAACTGGCGAGCAAAAATCTCGATCTGGGCAGTGGCAATGCGCGTACGGCCACAGTGGTTGAAGCCAAGGACCGTACGCGGCTGATCGTCAGTCTCACGCAATTGGCGCCTTACGACACGCGGGTTGAGGGCAACAATCTGTTCGTGGTGGTCGGTCAAGGTGCGCCGGCCAAGGCGTCGCGACCGGCAGTCGCGGCACCGCGCGCGGCGACTACTGCTGCGGCGCCCGCCAAGGCGTTCGTGCCAAAATCCCGCGCTATTCGCGGCGTGGATTTTCAGCGTGGCACAGCGGGCGAGGGCAATGTCGTCATCGACCTGTCCGACCCGACCATCGCCCCGGATATACAGGAACATGACGGCAAGATCATCCTCAGCTTCGCCCGTACGCAATTGCCGGAAAAGCTGCGGGTGCGCCTCGACGTCAAGGATTTCGCCACCCCGGTGCAATTCGTCAATGCCGGCGTGACCGGTGATCGCACAGTCATTACCGTCGAGCCCAGCGGCACTTTTGACTATTCCACGTTCCAGACCGACAACAAACTGACCGTCAGCATCCGCCCGATGACCGTCGACGACCTGCAAAAACGCAACGCAGATCGGCAAGCCTACGTCGGTGAAAAGCTCTCGCTGAACTTCCAGGACATTGACGTGCGCTCGGTGCTGCAACTGATCGCCGACTTCACCAACCTCAATCTGGTGGCGAGCGACACAGTGCAGGGCGGCATCACCCTGCGTCTGCAAAACGTGCCGTGGGATCAGGCGCTGGATCTGGTGCTGAAAACCAAAGGCCTGGATAAACGCAAGATCGGCAATGTGTTGCTGGTCGCTCCAGCCGATGAAATCGCCGCGCGCGAACGTCAGGAGCTGGAGTCGCAGAAACAGATCGCCGAACTGGCGCCGTTGCGTCGTGAGCTGTTGCAGGTGAACTACGCCAAGGCTGCCGACATCGCCAAGCTGTTCCAGTCGGTGACCAGCGCCGAGGCCAAGATCGACGAGCGCGGATCGATCACCGTCGACGATCGGACCAACAACATCATTGCCTATCAGACCCAGGATCGTCTCGACGAACTGCGGCGGATAGTGGCGCAACTGGATATACCGGTGCGTCAGGTAATGATCGAAGCGCGAATCGTCGAGGCCAACGTCGATTACGACAAGAGCCTGGGTGTGCGCTGGGGCGGTTCGATCCAGAACAAGGGCAACTGGAATGCCTCCGGGGTCAACGGCTCATCGACCACTATCGGCACGCCGGGCAGCACCAGTACCAACTCGCCGTTCGTCGACATGGGCACCGTCGGCAACACTTCCGGGATCGGTATCGCGTTCATTACCGACAACGTTTTGCTCGATCTTGAGCTGACGGCCATGGAGAAGACTGGTAACGGTGAAATCGTTTCGCAGCCCAAAGTGGTCACCTCCGACAAGGAGACCGCGAAGATCCTCAAAGGCACCGAGATCCCCTACCAGGAAGCCAGCTCGAGCGGCGCCACGTCGGTGTCGTTCAAGGAGGCCTCGCTGTCGCTGGAAGTGACGCCACAGATCACCCCGGATAACCGCATCATCATGGAGGTCAAGGTCACCAAGGACGAGCCGGACTACCTGAACAAAGTGCAGGATGTGCCACCGATCAAAAAGAACGAGGTCAACGCCAAGGTGCTGGTCAATGACGGCGAAACCATCGTGATTGGGGGTGTTTTCTCAAATACTCAAAGCAAGGTCGTAGATAAGGTGCCATTTCTTGGCGATGTGCCGTATCTTGGCCGCCTTTTCCGGCGTGATGTGGTTTCGGAGAAAAAATCCGTGCTGCTGGTATTTCTCACTCCGCGTATCATGAATAACCAGGCGATTGCTGTGAGTCGTTGATTCTGTGCGAAATTTGATTCTTGTAGGTCCGATGGGTGCTGGCAAAAGCACCATCGGCCGATTACTGGCCAAAGAGCTGCGCCTGCCGTTCAAAGATTCCGACAAGGAAATTGAATTGCGCACGGGCGCCAATATCCCGTGGATCTTCGATAAGGAAGGCGAGCCGGGCTTTCGTGACCGTGAGCAGGCGATGATCGCCGAGCTTTGCGAGTTCGATGGCGTGGTGTTGGCGACCGGCGGGGGCGCGGTCATGCGCGACGCCAATCGCAAGGCCCTGCATGCGGGCGGTCGCGTGGTGTATCTGCACGCCTCCGTCGAACAGCAAGTCGGCCGCACTTCCCGCGATCGTAATCGGCCGTTGCTGCGCACCGCCGATCCGGCGAAAACCCTGCGTGACCTGCTCGCGATCCGTGATCCGCTCTATCGGGAAATCGCCGATCTGGTGGTGGAAACCGACGAACGGCCGCCGCGCATGGTAGTGCTCGACATTCTCGACCGTCTGGCGCAGCTTCCTCCCCGTTAAAGCATCGCCCGAAATGCGCTATCCTCGGCGTCCTGTCACAGCCCTCCGAGGGTGTGGCGGATGGCGTGCCGGCGGCGTCATACCCGCTACAGGCCGCAGATAACCAATTATTCAGGGCAGGACGCCTGCTTCCATCTTCACTGTGGGGACACATGCAGACACTCAAGGTCGATCTAGGCGAGCGCAGCTACCCGATTCATATTGGCGAGGGTTTGTTGGATCAGCCCGAGTTGCTGGCTCCGCATATCCACGGTCGTCAGGTGGCAATCATCTCCAATGAGACCGTTGCGCCGCTCTATCTCCAACGTCTGACACGCAGCCTGGCGCAGTTCTCGGTTATTTCCGTGGTGTTGCCGGACGGCGAAGCCTTCAAGAACTGGGAAACCCTGCAGCTGATTTTCGACGGCTTGCTGACCGCCCGTCATGACCGCCGCACCACTGTGATCGCCCTCGGCGGCGGTGTGATCGGCGACATGGCCGGTTTCGCCGCTGCTTGCTATCAACGCGGCGTCGACTTCATCCAGATCCCCACCACGTTGCTGTCTCAGGTCGATTCGTCGGTGGGCGGCAAGACCGGGATCAACCATCCGCTGGGCAAGAACATGGTCGGCGCGTTCTATCAGCCGAACGTGGTGCTGATCGATACGGCGTCCCTGAAAACCCTGCCACCGCGCGAGCTGTCGGCGGGTCTGGCCGAGGTCATCAAATACGGTCTGATCTGCGACGAGCCGTTCCTCGGCTGGCTCGAAGACAACGTCGACGCCCTGCGAGCGCTGGATCAAACAGCCCTGACTTACGCCATCGAGCGCTCCTGCGCAGCCAAGGCTGCGGTGGTCGGCGCCGATGAGAAGGAAACCGGCGTACGCGCCACGCTCAACCTCGGCCACACGTTCGGTCACGCCATCGAGACCCACATGGGCTATGGTGTCTGGTTGCATGGTGAGGCGGTGGCGGCTGGCACCGTGATGGCGCTGGAGATGTCCGCGCGTCTGGGCTGGATCAGCGAGCAGGAACGCGATCGCGGTATTCGTCTGTTCCAGCGCGCCGGTTTGCCGGTCATCCCGCCTACCGAGATGAGCGAAGCCGATTTTCTTGAACACATGGCAATCGACAAAAAAGTGATCGACGGTCGTCTGCGCTTGGTGCTGCTGCGCCGGATGGGCGAAGCGGTAGTGACCGACGATTATCCGAAAGAGGTTCTACAGGCCACGCTGGGAGCGGATTACCGCGCCCTGGCACAGCTTAAAGGTTAATAAGATTCCGATGACTAGTTTGCATGCCGACGAGGCGTTCCTCGGCCATTTCCAATTAAGCCACGACCCCTTCGCTCCTCGGGTTCCGGGCTTCAAGTTCTTCCCGGCCCAGCGCAAACCGGTGCTGGGTCAGTTGCATCACTTGGCGCGTTACAGCCAGTTGCTGCTGGTGGTCACTGGCCCGCAGGGCAGCGGCAAGACTTTGCTGCGTCAGGCGCTGGTTGCCAGTACTAACAAGCAATCGGTGCAGAGCGTGGTTGTTTCTGCGCGCGGTGCAGGCGATGCAGCTGGTGTATTGCGCCAGGTGGCTCAGGCGCTGAACGTGGCTCAGGCCGAAGTTGGCGTGATTCTGGATCAGGTGGTGCAGTTGGCGCTGACTGGTCAGGAAGTCTATCTACTGGTGGACGACGCCGAGCAGCTCGACGAATCCGCCCTCGAAGCGCTGATGGCGCTGGGTGCCGGTGCACCGGAAGGTCGCCCGCATGTTTTCCTGTTCGGTGAATCGTCGCTGATCGCTCAGCTTGAGGCTTTGCACCTTGAGGAAGAGCGTTTCCACGTCATCGAATTGCAGCCTTACACCGAAGAAGAGACGCGCGAGTATCTCGACCAACGGCTCGAGGGTGCAGGCCGGGGTGTCGAACTTTTCACCGCGGATCAGATCTCTGATATTCACGAAAGCTCCGAGGGTTGGCCTGGCAACATTAACCAGGTCGCTCGCGATGCACTGATCGAAGTCATGATTGCCAGCCGCTCTGCGGTCAAGCGTCCAAGTATGGGGTTCAACATGCCGAAGAAACACGTATTGGCGATTTCCGCCGTCGTTGTGGTCGCGGTCGCCGCCGCCTGGCTGATGCCGGGTCGCAACAAGGCGCCAACCACCGGCGCACCCGCCAACGAACAGGCACAACTGCCATTGGGTCAGGGCGCAGCCAATGGCGGCGCACCGAACGTCGAATTCGCCGGTAATACTCAGCCGATGCCGTTGCCGCTGGTCGGCAACTCGCAACCGGTCATGCGCGGCCCGCTGGCTGAAGCGGCCGGCGGTATCACCGAAGGCGACGATGGCGTGCCACTGGAAGGCTCGAGCGACACGCCGCCAACCGTGACCACTTCGGCGCCACCTGCGGGCGTTCCGGCCGGCCCTGCTCCAACACCGGTACCAGTGCCAGCCGCCAAGCCGACGCCTGCACCGACGCAAATCGCCACCGCCAAGCCTGCTCCGGTAGCGCCAGTGGTCAAACCCGCTCCAGCGCCAGCCAAACCAGTTGCTGCCGCCAAACCAGCCGAGAAGCCGGTTACCGTCGCTAAAGCCGCTGGTGGCAGCTGGTACGCCGGGCAACCGACGAGCAACTATGTGGTGCAGATCCTCGGCACCAGCTCCGAGACGGCCGCGCAAAGCTTCGTCAAGGAGCAGGGCGGCGAGTACCGTTATTTCAAGAAAGTCCTCAACGGCAAGCCGCTCTACGTGATCACTTACGGCAACTTCGCCAATCGTGATGCGGCTGTTTCTGCCATCAAGGCCTTGCCAGCGAAGGTTCAGGCTGGTAAACCT